>CAYVRR010000049.1:0-15140 GCA_964453215.1 uncultured Spirochaetaceae bacterium
GAACTTCTTTGATGGACTTCCAGCTGGTGATCAAAAACTTATTCGTGATTACTGGAAAGGCATTGTTGCAGAGAGCGCAACATGGATTCAAGCACAAAATGATAAAATGCAACAAGAAATTGCTAAAAAACGTCCTCAAATATCATTTAAAGAGCTCACCCCAACAGAAGTTGCTGAGTTAAAAGCACTCGCACAGACAAAAGTATATCCTGAATTCCCATCAATTGGTGGTAAAGATTCAGCTATGATGTTGGACGTGTTACTTAAAGACATTGCTGATGCACAAAAAGCATTAGGATTGTAAAAGAATCTTTTAAGATCTCTCAGAGAGCCTATGAGCTCTCTGAGATTCTTAAAAAGGAAAGGTACCTAATTTATGAGTGAACAATTAAAGGCTCAAGAGAGTCCTGAAAAAAATACATGGCAAAAACTTGGTAATGCGGCTTCACTGTTTGTTGACAGATTTGAAGTCTGGGTGTTAATCATTAGCACATCGGGCCTCGCTGTGTTACTAATAGCAAATGTCATTCTAAGAAATGTGTACAGATCTATTCACTTTGCTGAAGAAATTTCACAATTGTTTATTATTCTTATAACATTTATTGGAACGAGTTATGCTACAAGAAGAGCAAGACACATTCGTATGGGAGCATTATTAGAATTACTCCCTCCAAAAATAGAAAAGGTGTTAATACTCATCATCTCTGCCTTCAGCGCTATTGTCATGTTGATGTTAGCTTATATTGCGCTTCAATATGTAATTACTCTGAGAATGAGAGGCACCCTTACTGCATCACTGAGAGCTCCTTATTGGCTATTTGTCATTGCTGCACCTGTTGGGTTAGGGATGAGTGGTTTTCAATTTGTGAGAACCTTTATTAAAAACATTGTAGAAAAAGATGTTTGGTTATCACCTGAACAAAAAGATGAATATGAAGATGAAGAGACAATGTATCAAAATGCAATGGCAAGCATCGACTTAGATAGCATTGAAATAAAGGAGAAATAAGTAATATGGGAATCGTCGGATTAGTAATGGTCGCGATGTTGATGCTTGGATTTCCTTTCGTCATCGTCTTATTAGGACCAGTTCTTGCATATTTGGGCATAAATATGCCAAACATGAATTTGCAAGTGGTGATTCAACAAATCATCAATGGATTTTCACCTCCCGCATTGGTGTGTGTACCGATGTTTATTTTAGCTGCAAATATTATGACAAGTGGAAAATCAGCTGCACGTCTTGTTGAGATGATTAGGGTCTTTGTTGGCCACATCCCTGGAGGACTTGCTATTACCACAAACGCTTCTTGTACCCTCTTTGGTGCAGTAAGTGGATCAACTCAAGCAACAGTATCAGCAATTGGTGGAACAATGAGACCAATGCTTCTAAAAGCTGGGTACTCATCATCATTTACCCTCGGTCTTATCATTAATGCAAGTGATATTGCCCTCCTTATCCCCCCATCAATTGGATTTGTTGTCTATGGTGTTGTTACTAGTACCTCTATTGGTAAACTATTTCTAGCTGGAATTGGCCCTGGTATTTTGATCTTTGTACTATTTTCAATCTTTGTTTATTTCTATTCAAAGATTAAGAAAATTGCAATTATGGAAAAATCTACTCGAAGCGAAAAAATTAAAGCATTAAAAGATGGATATTTAGTTCTTGGTTTCCCAATTATTGTAGTTGGTGGAATCTACGCTGGAGTTTTTAGTCCAACAGAAGCAAGTGCAGCTGGTGTTGCCTATGCTATTTTACTTGAAGGAATCATCTATAGAACGCTTACCTTTGATAAACTAAGAAAAGCAATTTTAGATGCTGGTATCGTTACTGGTGTTGTATTTATTTTAGTTGGTGCTGGACAGATGTTTAGCTGGCTCATTAGTTTCTTACGCATTCCTCAAGCTATCATGCCTCTCATAATTGGAACAGATCCAACTCAATTACAATTAATTTTAGTTGTAGTTGTTGCCTACTTTGTTGCATGTATGTTTGTTGACCCAATTGTTGCTATATATGTACTCTCTCCAATTTTCCAACCATATGTTGTGATGACTGGAATTGATCCTGTATTATTAGGAACACTTGTTGTACTACAAGCTGCTATTGGTAGCGCTACTCCTCCATTTGGATGTGATATCTTTACAGCTCAACTCATATTTAGAAGGCCCTATTTAGAGGTAATTAGATCGACTCCACCATTTGTCCTTATCCTCATATTATCTACTGCACTTATCATAATGTTCCCACAAATTGCACTGTTCTTGCCTAATGCTGCGGGATTATAACAGTGAGGGAGTTATTGATATGATCTATAACGTAAAAGGGAAACAATTGAGTTATGGTGAGAGTATTGGAATCTTATTACTCGAAAACTTTGTCCCTTTTATCCCAGGGGATACAGCGAATGCAACAACCTACTCGTATCCCGTTCGATTTGAACGGGTTGAGGGGTTAAGCGTTGAAAAAATATTTAACCATGATATGAAAATGTATGATGCCCTAAAAAAGAGCGCAGAGAGATTACAATATGAAGGGGTGAAGGCCATTACAGGGGATTGTGGATTTATGGCGATTTATCAAAAAAGATTGATGAACGAACTCGATATGCCAATATTTTTATCGAGTCTTATTCAACTCCACTTTATCCTACAAATTATTTCATCTCACAGTAAAGTTTTAGTAATCACCGCTAATAAAAAATCGTTAACACATGAATTATTTGAAATGCTTAACATTTCAAAAGAGATGCAACAGCGTCTCTCTATTGTTGGACTAGAAACATGTGAAGAATTTAAAGAGGCAGTGATTGATGAGAAAGGAACTATCGACAGCGAAAAAATAGAAGCGTGTGTTATTAACTATGCACTAGAAGAAATTCAACAAGAAAAAGATGTAAAAGCTATTTTACTTGAATGTAGTATGCTGCCTCCATATGCACATGCATTAAGTAAAGCGACAGAGCTTCCAATCTTTGATTACATCACAATGATTGATTACGTACACGATGCCCTTATTAAGAAAGAGTATAGTGGTCATATGTAAAAGAAAAGGAGAACACTGATGTCTGTATTTAAAAAAGAAGAGTATAAAGAGAGAGTTGCAAAAACGAAACTAGCTATGCAAAAAAGAGGGATTGAAGTCTTAATAGTTTCTCATCCTGCAAACTTGAATTACTTAACAGGATATGATGGGTGGTCATTTTATGTTCATCAATGCGTTATCGTGGCACTCAACAAAGAAGATCCAATTTGGATAGGGCGAGGAATGGATGCTAATGGAGCAAGAATAACCTCTTATCTCAAAAACGAAGATATATATGAATATGCAGACAACTATGTTCAATCTCTAGAACGCCATCCTATGCACTTTATTGCTGATATCATGAAAAAACTTAACATGGATAAAAAAACAGTTGGCGTGGAAATGGATCAGTTCTATTTCACCCACAGATCTTATGTTGAACTTGAAAAAAGTCTCCCCCATGCGAAGTTCTTAGATGGTAATGCCCTTGTAAATTGGGTCAGGGTTGTAAAAAGTGATGCAGAACTTGAAGTTATGAAAATAGCTGGTGAAATTGCAGTGAATGTGATGGATGCTGCAAAAAACAATATATATCCAGGAGTAAGAGAGTGTGATGCAGCGAGTGAAATCGTAAAAGCTCAATATAAAGGAACACCCACCCATGGTGGAGATTACCCCTCCATCGTTCCCCTCATGATGGCAGGAGAAGCAACAAAAACTCCTCACCTCACCTGGAGTGATAAACCATTTAAAAAGGATGAAGCAGTCCTTTTAGAACTTAGCGGAGTCTATAAACATTATCATGCTCCTATTGCACGAACTCTCTTTCTTGGCAAAACCCCTCCCACTCTCATGAGTGACACTGCTAAAGTAGTTATTGAAGGCTTAGAAAAAACATTAGAATTTATTAAACCAGGCATTACTGCAGCAGATGTTGAAGCAAAATGGAGAGAAGCAATACGTCACTCACAAATAGTGAAAGAAAGTAGGCTTGGGTACTCCATTGGAGTTAATTATCCACCAGACTGGGGTGAACACACCATTAGCCTACGCCCAGGAGACCTCACTATATTACAGCCTAATATGGCCCTTCACCTCATTCCAGGTATTTGGTTTGATGATGTTGGCTTTGAAATTGATGCCTCTATCTATCTCACAGAAACCGGGTATGAATCATTCTATACCTATCCATTAGATATCATCTATAATGTGAGTAAATAATGAGTAATTCTATCCCCTCAATAAGCGATGTATTTGAAGCTACCACTCGAGTTTATCCTATAGCACGAGTAACTCCACTATTGCCATCAGGATTCATAGCAAAAGAGTTCAAAGCAAAAAGTGTGATGCTAAAGTGTGAATTTCTGCAAGAGACAGGATCTTTTAAGATTCGAGGAGCTGCTAACAAGATAGGAAGTTTAACAGATGAAGAAAAAAAGAGGGGAGTGATCACTTTTTCAACAGGAAATCATGGCAAAGCTGTTAGCTTTGTTGCATCTCACTACCTTGTTCCCTCCCTCGTGTGCCTCTCTAACAGAGTTCCTCAATATAGAGTGAAAGCAATAGAGGCATTGAACGGAGTTGTTATTCAAGAAGGTAATAGCCAAGATGAGGCAGAAAAAGCTTACCTACGAATAATGGAAGAAAAAAGAATGATTCCTGTTGTCCCCTTTGATGACCCCTATATTACAAGTGGTCAAGGAACCATCTCCCTTGAAATTTTCAATCAACATCCAGATGTAGATACCCTCATCATTCCACTAAGTGGTGGGGGATTACTTGGCGGAATGGCAATGGCTATGAAACACATTAAACCACGTGTTCGTATTATTGGGGTTTCTATTGCCCGCTCTCCTGCTATGCTACAGAGCCTGAAAGAGGGGAAGGTAGTTCAAGTAGAAGAAAAAGATACTATAGCTGATTCCCTTCTAGGGGGAATTGGGTTTGACAACAGCTACACATACAACCTAGTCAAACAGTTTGTAGATGAACATGTAGTGGTTGATGAGAAAGAGATAAAAGAGGCTATGAGATTATATTTTTATGAGCATGGACTTGTAGTTGAAGGGGGAGGAGCCGTCTCCCTCGCTGCAATTCTTTCAAATAAAGTAGATATTTCAAATCGTCACGTTGTGATGCCTTTAACTGGTCGTAATGTCGATTACGATACATACCTAAAAGTTATTCAACATAGGGAGTAATAGAATGAAATTAGATCCTATACGTATTTTGAACGAAAAAGAACTCACTAAATATGTAAAATTAGATGTAACTCTTATTCAAGAGATAGAAAAAGGGTTTGTTGCCCTCTCAAACAAAGAGGCAACAGTTCCACCCATTATGATGCTCCCTGTGCCATCTCTTGATGGGGAGGTAGATATTAAAAGTGCATTTGTTCACACGATGCCATCTCTTGCTGTAAAAATAGCTTCAGGGTTCTTTAAGAATCCAGAGCTAGGTCTTCCTAGTCAGTCTGGTCAAATGCTCGTTATTAGCACTACAACTGGAATGTTAGAAGCAGTATTGTTAGATAATGGGTATTTAACCCAAATTAGAACTGCAGCAGCTGGAGCAATCGCTGCAAAGTACTTTGCGAAGAGAGATGTAGAGAATGTTGGTGTATTTGGTTGTGGAGTACAAGCTCGCTATCAAATGCAATCTCTTAAGTTAGTGAGAGATTATAAAAAAATCTATATGTTTAGTATCGACACCGATGAGAGAAAAAGAGCCTTTGTTGAGGATATAAAAAAGAGTTTAGATATAGAAGTAGTAATTGCCTCTAGTGGTGAAGAACTTGTTAAAAATTGTGACATCGTTGTGACCACAACCCCATCAAGAAAAGCCTATTTTTCTCCTGAATGGATCCACCCAGGGCTACATATTACCTCCATGGGAAGTGATGCAGAAGATAAACAAGAGCTTTATGCAAAAGTATTTCAAAAAGCAGATATCATAGCATGTGACCTATTATCTCAATCAACTCGTCTTGGTGAATTAAGAGCTCCTAAAGAAGCTGGATTTATAAAAGATCTGAGTGTGGTAAGAGAAATTGGGGATGTGATCAGTAATAAGAAAAAAGGAAGAGAAGATGATACACAAGTGAGTATCTGTGATTTAACAGGAGTTGGAGTACAAGATACCGTTGTTGCAATGATGGCCTACAATATAGCGAAAGAGAAAAATGTAGGCTTACAAGTTGAGAGGTAGATATGAAAAAACTCCCATTTAATCATCAAGAATATAATCGAAGAGTAAGAAAAGTAAAAGAATCTATGGATAGAAGAGGAATTGAACTCCTTTTAGTTCTCGATCCATCTCACATGAACTACCTAACGGGATTTGATGGATGGTCTTTTTATGTCCACCAAGGCATCATTATTAGCTTAAAAGAGGAGCATCCAATTTGGTTTGGCCGTATGCAAGACTCTAATGCAGCACGAATGACCACCTACTTACCTGAAGAAAATATAAAAGGCTATAAAGATGAATATGTTCAATCTCGTTATATCCACACGATGGAATTTGTAGCATCTTTAATAAGAGGGAAGGGGAACGTGTTAGCTATTGAAATGGATGGCTATTGGACGAATCCAAAGATGTACCTTACCCTCTTAAAAGAGCTATCAGGCATCACCATAGTTGATGCGATGAATTTAGTTGGGTGGGTAAAGACAATTAAGGTAAAAGAAGAGATCGATTATATTAAAGAAGCTGGAAAGATTACAGTAAATGCGATGAACACAGCTATTGAGAATATAAAAGAGGGTGTATATGAAAAAGAAGTCGCCGCCCTTGTTTC
Source organism: uncultured Spirochaetaceae bacterium (assembly GCA_964453215.1). Classification (GTDB taxonomy): domain Bacteria; phylum Spirochaetota; class Spirochaetia; order Sphaerochaetales; family Sphaerochaetaceae; genus SABI01. Next base: position 6,828 of record CAYVRR010000049.1, read on the forward strand.
AGCAGAGCAAATTAGAGGAACTAAGCACTACGGTGGAGATAGCCCTGCAATATTTCCAATCATTCCTAGTGAACTACGAACTAGTAGCGCCCACCTTACCTACTCACTAGATAGAAAGTATCAAAAAAATGATGTAGTACTTTTAGAACTTGGAGCCGCTCGCTACCACTATCATGCGCCACTTAGTCGAACCCTTTATATTGGTGAGCCCCCTAAAGATTTAAAACACGTAAGTGATGTTGTGGTACATGGATTACAAAAGACCCTTTCTCGTATAGGTCCTGGAGTATTGGCCGAAGAAGTGGAAGCGATTTGGAGGGAACAACTTGTTGGCACTGGTGTTGAAAAACCTAGCCGAGTTGGATACTCATTTGGACTTGCCTTTGTTCCAGACTGGGGTGAACACACACTCTCTTTACGACCTGGAGATAAAACTGTCTTGGTTGAGGGAATGACTATCCACTTCATGCCAGGAATCTGGTTAGATACCTACGGTTTTGAGTGTAGCGAGCCTTTTATTGTCACCAGAAGTGGATGTGAAAAGATCATAGAATACCCCCAAAAGCTCTTTACTATATAAATAAGATGAGTCGAAAGGAATTCTTTTACCTTTACTCTTATCATCTTATCCTCTCTCATCCCATTGATTTAAAAAGGTATTATACACACTACAAGTCTCTTTGGTGTGAATAATGTATCAATTAGTAGTATCTGTTGTGTATAGGGAAAGAAGAATCAAATAAACTCTATTTTATCTCTTTTTTTTGTGAGAAGTTCCTATATCTACAAAAGCATGTATCAAAGATTGGGAAAAAGTTGTACAATGGAAGTTGGTAATTGACTTTTATTTATATTATGATGGTCTATTACCATTTGATATTTAAGGTATAAGGAAGGATGTGTATGGAAAAGTTTTCAACTACATATATGGGACTCACACTAAAGAACCCGATAATAGTCGGCTCATCTCCCCTCACTTCAACTCTCGATGGACTGAAGAAGTGTGAAGATGCGGGAGCTGGAGCTGTTGTCGTAAAATCTATATTTGAAGAGCAAATTGATAGTCAATCAGCTCAAATGGTGAAACAAAGTAGTGATTATCTTGCCCATGCTGATGGAAGTGACTTTGTTGAAGAAGCTTCTCGTAATTTCTATATCGATAATTACCTCTCACTTATAGAACGTGCAACTGATGCCCTTGAAATTCCTGTTATTGCGAGTGTGAATTGTAGGAGCTTAGGTGGGTGGGTCGACTACGTAGATAGATTTAGTGCAATAGGAGCTGATGCCCTTGAAATTAATCAATATATTCTTCCATCGAGTATGAAAGTTGATAGTGAAGAAATTGAGAGTGAATACCTTGATGTAGTCTCTTCTGTAAGAAGGAAGACTCAGCTGCCGATTTCCTTAAAGATTGGCCCCCACTTCTCTTCCCTCGCCTATATGATAAAAAAGTTTGATGAGATGAATATCAATGGATTTGTCCTTTTTAACCGGTTTTATCAACCAGATATCGACATTAAAAAGTTAGAATTAAAACCAAAAGTAAATTTTTCAAACCCAGATGATTATGGACAATCTCTTCAGTGGTGTGCCCTGCTTAGTGCCTATCTCAATGGAGATATTTGTGCATCAAATGGTGTTCACGATGGACCTGCACTTGTTAAACTACTTCTTAGTGGTGCAAAGAGTGTGCAGGTAGTTACAGCAATCTTAAAACAGGGACTCCCTGTTATCCAAGAGATGCTTACATATTTAGATAAGTGGATGGATAGTCATAATTATTCATCCTTCGTAGACTTTAGAGGACTTTTAGCTCATAAACGCCTTGAAGATCCTGCTGTATGGGAAAGAAGCCAATATATGAAGTCCTTACACGTGGAGTTTTAAGAAATGGATAAATCATTATATAGAGATATCGCCCCCTACAGTGGGCAAGATGTCTTAGACGCAGTTGCTAGATTAAAAGCCTATCCCAAGTTTTTATCAAACATGGGAGAAGTATTATATGCTGGTAACATTTTGAAAACAAAGTGGAAAAGTCATCAATTAAAGGAGCAAGTTCTCCCTCTTCTTGACCAAGTCTCTACGTATGATGATTTTCAACGCCTCATTACCGCAGGAGTTTTTCTTCCTACTATCATGAGAAATTCTATGACAGGTTTCACCTATAGTGGGGAAGAACATCTTAATAAAAAAACACCCTACCTCTTTATCTCAAACCATAGAGATATCGTATTAGATTGTGCTTTATTAGATTATGCACTATTGCAAGCAAAACTACCAATTTGTGAAATGGCTATTGGTGATAACCTTTTAGTAAATCAATTCACTACAGATATGTTTAAACTCAATGGGGGCGTTACAGTAAAAAGAAACCTCCCTATCAGAGAGCAATACAAAGAGTCTCTTCGCTTAAGTCGCTACTTTGTTGAACTCATTCGGGAAGAAAAACAATCTATTTGGGTAGCACAAAAGAGCGGAAGAAGTAAAGATGGAATAGATACCACAAACTCAGCAATAATTAAAATGCTCTATCTCAGTTATAAAGATTCGGGTGTCTCCTTTAGCGAGCTCATCAAGTCTGTTAATATTGTTCCAGTTGCTATCTCCTACCAGTATGATCCAAATGATATCAACAAAGGGCGTGAAGAGTATTCTAAAAGATTGCATGGGACCTATACGAAAAAGAAGTATGAAGACCTTGTGAATATGCTTCGGGGCTTAAGACGATTTAAAGGGGATGTCCATCTCCACTTTGGAAAACCACTAAAAGATGATTATGAAACACCAGTTGATGTCGCTAACGAAATTGACCGTCAAATACATATTGGCTACCATTTACACGATACAAACTATTTTGCGTATGATCTTTTACAAGGACCAACTCGCTTTACTAATAAATATAAGAATTTAAACACAAAGCAATTTCTAAATCGCTATAAAGATTTGAATGAAGAGTTAAGAAAACGAATTCTTCGTAGCTACGCAAACCCAGTAGTGATGCAAATGGAAGCTTTAGGGATGTGATGAAAAGGGCTATCATTCTTATCATATCTATCTTACTTCTTCTCACTTCATGTGGTGAGAAAGATGATGTGAATATTGATGCTATTAATTATACACACATCAAAGTTCTTACGAGCTTTGATGATATAGCCTTGCCGCAGCAGGGAATGCGCCTTTCTATTTCATCATTAGATTTTGATCTAAACAAAAGCTATGGGATTACCATCACTTCTCCATTAGAAACATACTCGTGGAGGTTGCATCAATTGCCTATCATGAAAGATAAAATTCCAACCATTGTTACTCACGAGCTCTTGATGCCAAATTATACTCAATTTTTATCTGGAATATATTCACTTGAAATACTTCAAGATGATGTCTCCTTTCTAGCAAGCAGTTTTGAATATGAGAGAGATAAAGATGAAAAACCACTTGAGCCTATTACAGTTCTTTTTATAGAAGAGGGTGATGAAACATCAATATCTCTAAATCCTCTTAAGATGGAAGGGGTTACTATTCAACTTTTTGACTCTTCTCACGTGCTACTTTTAGAACTTAAAGAGACGTATTCAGATGAAAAGTTTCAGAGAAATGAGTTTATTGAATCAATTGATTATCTTATAGTCTATAAAGATGACAATAGTATCTATAGAATCATCCTTTAAACAATTCTACCAACACTCTTAAATAGCTCATCTCTAGTAATTTCTACAACAAAGTTCCTCCCATGTGGACACACAGGGTAGGTGAGGTCAAATACTTTTTGTATCAATGCTATTGCCCTATCTGTATCGATGATATCTCCATCTTTAATAGCAGCCTTACAAGCAGTATTGGCATAAAGGAGTTTATGTAACTCATCAATGTTACCTCCACTATATGATTGAATTGAAGCAATTACATCCTTTTCTACCATCTTATAATGGGGAACGACTGAAGTAAGAGCCCATACAAGATCAGCTACTGGTTCAATGTGGATGCCAAAATCGTCATACCAGTGGCTGTGTTGTTGCAAAAATGTATCAATGCTCCGTTCAACTTCAAATTCTATGGGAATCATGAGGGGCTGGCTCCCTTTTTGACTTCTTAGTTCATCGTATAAAATTCTTTCATGCGCAGCATGTTGATCGATGAGGTACAAGGAAGAATCTTGCTCTACAAGTAAAAATAGGGAAAATAGTTGCCCCAGGTATCTAAAATTAGTGCTCCTAAGTATTGCACTTTCGGTGGGGATCTCTTTGTGTGTTTCTTCTTCCCTTTTTCTCTCTAAAACACTTTTTGCTCTGTTAAACCAATCAGGCTCTTTTTCTCCATATGTAGATCTTTTGTGATACACACCATCACTTTGGCTAAAGGATGATGGGTGAAATGGGGAATTGTTATACATTTCATGTTGAATAAGGGGACCCTTTGCCACCATTCTTGTCGTATTTTGGTGCTCTTTAGATAAAAATTGTTTTATCATCATTACAACAGCACTATGAATTTCTGCTTTGTTTCTCAGTTTTACTTCCCTCTTAGCTGGATGAATGTTGAAATCAACAAGGGATGGATCAACTTGTATAAAAAGGTAGCAATACGGGAACGCTCCCCCTGGTAAGAATTGATCATATCCATAGGTTACAGCTTGAGTGATGGCATACTCATCAACAACTCTCTTGTTAATAAAGATTTTAATATACTTTTTATCATGTCTATATACTTCCTCTTTTGTAGCAACAGCATAGAGGGAGAATGAGGATGCACTATAGACCATCTCAATGAGAGAAGATGGAACAATATCTTTATGCGATGAGAGGATATCTAAAACTCTCAACTGTGAAGTGGTTTTAGGAAGATCTACAGTTAAAGAGCCCTTATGGTACATTTGAAAGGTTATGTGTGGATGACTAAGAGCTTTTTCAATAAGGGCAACTTTTGCCATTCTTGCTTCAGTTGCAGCTGTTTTTAAAAAGGTTCTACGAGCTGGAATATGGGCAAAAAGGTTTTTAACTTCTACTACTGTCCCTTTGTCTGGACCTCCTGGCTTTACTTCTCCTACAACTCCATTATCGAAGGTGATATGATGGCCAATTTCTCCTTCCCTTGTGCTCCTAATTGTGAGCTCGGCTCCAGCTGCAATAGAATAGAGGGCTTCTCCTCGAAATCCCATGGTATGGAGTGATTCTAAATCTTCAAGACGTTTTACTTTACTTGTTGCGTGAGAGTGGGCACACAGTGGTAGGCTTTTGAAAGGAATTCCAATACCATTATCTACAACAATGAGGCTATCTATTCCCCCTTCAACAAGTTCTACACTGATTCTATCAGCTTTTGCATCAATTGAGTTATCTACAAGTTCTCTCACGATTGAAGCTGGTCGCTCTATAACTTCTCCTGCTGCAATTCGTTGAGCAACTAAGGCATCAAGAATTTCTATTGTATTGTGTTCCATACTCGCTATCATACCAGAAAAAAGGGTCTCCTACTATGAGGAAACCCTTTTAGAAAGTTATAAATTTTTGTTAGAAAAGGTTAATGTGTGCACCAATTGAAATCATTGGAACTGTAACTCCTGCGTTTACACCATTGTAAGTGGTATCGTTAGTAAATGGTGTGTAGGTTCCAACCTTTGCATGGAGATCTACATTACCACTAGTTACACCTAGTGTAAGTCCAATCATGCTATCTTCATTAACAGCAAATGTTTTAGCTCTACTCATAAGTGAAGCTGTTGAGTTAATGAAATCTTTTGTCCCCTTTATTAATCCTTTTCTTGAATACTCAACTCCAAGTGCAAAGTTCTTAATATCAAACGATAACCCTACATGGAGAAGGTCTTCACTCTCTATGATAGCAAAGTCTGAACGTAAGGGGAGGGTGTATGAAGCGTGAAGGTCAACATGTTCACCCCTATAGGAGGTGTCAACAGAAGCTTTGTAGGTTCTTCCACTCGTTGTTGCACTATTACTCCATTGGCTATCAAATGCATTTAAGATATCTCTTCTAGTTGATTGATAGAAGGAGTTATACATTCCCATAGAGATTGCCCCTTCTTGAGTTGAAGCTAAGAGGTCAAGTGTAAAATTATTCCAAGTAGAATTAATTCCAGCACTAATTATGTAGTTATTAAATCTAGATAAGAAGGTAGGAGAAGATGAGTTGTATAACATTTGTTTAAATCCATCAGCTCTATCATATCCTAACAGGGTAGAGAAACTACCATACAACGCTATAGATTGACGCTCTTTACTTATGAGTGGAAGTAATCCATCGACGGTGGTAACAACATCGAGTTGTTTTTCACTTGCGCCTAATTTAGCACTCACAATTCCACTTACACCAAATTCTGCCCTATAGTTCTTAAATGGTGTCACACCAAATCTAGCCTGTGAGAGTTGGAAACTCGTAAGGTCATTAACAAAAGCACTCATATTAAAGAGGTTAGACTCAAGGTTTAGCGTGAGTGAGAGTTTATTTTGCAGCTCACTGTTACTTGTTGTATCGATAAACTTAATGAGTGAACCAGATGAGTAGGTTTGAGTTCTATTTATAGACAAGAAGTTTGAACTCTCCTTACTTCCCATTTCAAAGTGATCTACTAGATTGAAGAGGTCTGTTGCAATATCGAATGATGAAGCAAAGAGACCACTTACACCGCGAGTAAAGCTAAATGGTGAGTTAAAGGAGTGAGTATAGAGGTCTGCAGTATCTGCATTAAAGGTGATTTTTGGACCAATTCCAAAGCTAAAGTTATTTTTAGCGAGTGTGAAAACAGGAGTGAGTGAGATATAGTTTTCATCACTTCCACTCACAAAGAGTCGAGTATAATCACTTTGTACATCAACTGAGTAATTAAATCCTTCTTCTAGCTTCTCTTTTCTTTCCACAATTTCCTTCTTTTGAGTTGAAAGGTCTATTGTGGAGGAGAGGGTAAGGGTTGAAATACCTGTGTTATTAAACAACAGGTCAGCTGAAAGGCTGAATGGGCCTGAAGTGTAGCTTCCCATGATATAAGGATCTGATGTTCCAGCTTTTCCAATAAATGCATACGCATCATCTAATAATCCAGTTAATCCATTATCAAATGAGAATAGTTTTTTTATGCTACTAATTGCACCAAATTTTCTAAGACCTGCTTCTACTTGTAAATTCTCTCCCTTATAGGTTAATCCAAGTTTAAGGGTATCACCAGTTACAGAGGGATAGGCATCTAAGGGGACAATTCTTGAAAAGTCTTGTTCAATAGGGAGCAAGTAACTCATATCAAAACCAAAACGATCTGAAGTATATGAACTAGATATACCTGCTAAGAGTTGAACTCCACTGTGTTGACTAATTCTACTACCACTGTAGTAGGTGTCGTTGATAGAGCCATATTGCATAAGGGGATCAGTTGCATTAAATACTGAACCAATGAGTGAAAAGTCCCACTTTTTAGTTGCAAATTCGAGTCCACCAGTAACTTGGAAGTTAGGGAATTTAGCACTAAATCCACTTCCTGATGAGTTATAGAGGGAGTTAATATCAAATGGAATAGCATCTAGGGAAGTTGATACGCCTCCATAGAGAGACATCTGGAAGGTTCTCTTATTAGTAATTAACCACGACCCATCAAGTGTTGGGTAGAGGGTAATATCACTTAAGGTTCTGTTTGTGTTTATTAAAGATCCTAGTGCTAACTCAAAACGATCGCCAAGATCAAATGAGAACCTGATGGAACCATGCTGAGGAATCGATGTAGAAAAAGATGTGAGATACATATCATCAAAGAATGCTTGTATTCCAAATTTTCCTATCGTAGCAGTGCTATAAAGTGCTAGGCTCTCTTTCCCACCTGGTCCTTTGGTAGGAGTATAGTTGTTGACAAAAAATCCTTTTCCAAAAGTAATTGGAGTTTTATCATCAATTTGAATAAAGAGATTATCTGATTGTTCTCCATAGTAGAAGTAATCAATAAATCTCATTGTACTTCGCACTGCACCAAATAATCCACTTTCAATATCTAAGTTGTTTACAGGGGCATTGAGTGGGTCAAAAATTGATCCATCTGTGAGGTAGAATGCTTGTAAGCCAACTCGAGCTTTTTTAATCTGGAAATATGGGTTAATAGAGAAACCAACTTTAGTTGCACTTCCTCCCAATACATCATCTTTTGTTGCTATAAATGAAGTTTTAACACCAAATACATTTTTAGAAACAGGTAAAGCTGCACTTGTCTTAATCCCTTTTTGAGGTTGAATAGCTAAAGGACTCACTTCTTCTTCTACAGAAGCAACTTCAACATCACTAGCAGCAGGCTCTTCTTCTACAGAAGCAACTTCA
>CAYVRR010000050.1:0-14368 GCA_964453215.1 uncultured Spirochaetaceae bacterium
ACTCCTCCCCCTCACACGGCGTGGGGAGAGTGCTTCCTCAAGTGAATACTTAGATAGACTTCGTCTCATTCTCCTAGAAAATGAGCTAGAACTTATTCGTATTACTCTCCAATCAACGACTGATAACGAACGATATGAATTTTTGAAAGAAAATTTCATAGCAATGCCAACCATTATCCAAACATACAATACGATGAATGGAAATGTTATCTCCTTAAAAGCTGAAACATTGGGACTAGAAAAAATACTCAATCAATATAAAACAATTGCAAAGGAGAATCAGTCAAACTTCTACATTATTAGTGATGCTCCAATCCCCCTATTGCCGATGGAATCAAATAAGAAGATGATTGCCATCGTTGTTGCATTCCTTGTAATTATGATTGGGTTTGTAATCCTACTCATTTCAATCATTGCAGATACAAGAATTAAATCGACAGCAGATGCAAAACAAAAACTCAACTATCCTATTATTGCCACTTTCCCCTACCTTAAAGATACACATTCCCTCCTTCAAAGTGAAAAGGGGGAGTCAAAACATATTGAACTCTACAGAATTATGGCAAGGCCACTGAGGATAAAATATCCAAAACATGGGGCTACCTTTCTTATTTCAAGCACTGTAGATGGGGAAGGAAAAAGTACAACAGCCATTAATCTTGCAACAGTGTTTGGTCGGCAAGATGAGCGAGTGCTCTTAATGGATGCCCAAATAAGGGGGGAAATAAAAACTTCCCCACTTACTCCATACATAGAAGGAGATACTCAAAAAGAGATGGCAAAGGGTCTTGGTGAATACCTCTCTTATAAAGCGACGAGTGAAGAAATTATTAGCCAAACAACTCTTGCTGGAGTTGATATGATTCTAAAACATGATGAAGCTGTCATCCCTGATTTATTACAATCTGCCCGAATGCGAGATTTAATGGAAGAGTTGCAACAACAATATTCAATTATCATCATTGAAGGGCCTCCTGTGAGTGAGTGTGTCGACTCAGAAATACTCTCAAAGTATTGTGATGCAATTATTATGGTCACAAGCACTGATAAGCTAAAACCTGCACCAATAAAAGGGGCAATTTCACGACTCAAAAAGACAAATACACCACTAGAAGGAATTGTTCTCACTAAAGTAAGGGCAGTATATGCTGAATAAAAGGAATTAGGTGCGGATGAATAGGCAAACCATAGATCAGATATGTTACAAAATACTGCTCAGCATTGGAGAGTCCCTAGACCTCAAGAAGATGTTAGGTAAAAGTCTAGCCACCTATATAGGAGAGCTCAAATGCTCAATGGGAACAGTTCTTTTAGTAGATGAAACAGATTCATCATTTCACCTACAAAATGTCTTTTCAATACCAAGAAATATTGAAAAACATTCCTCCTTTATTGCCTTAAAACAAAGACTTGTTCACCATGATTTTTCTGATGATATCATCACCCACTCAATTCAAGATGCTAAAGGTATATATTATGTTTTAAGCATCTCTGATGTTGGACTGTTAGTCCTGTATAAAGAGGGGGATGAGATAAACAATAACCTCCTTGAAGCATTACGCCCTATCAACCATAAACTTGGAACAGCGTGTAAAGCTTGCCTGCAAAACACACGGCTAGAAAAAAGTAGTCAACGTTTTACTCAAATGGCAAACACACTCCCCGGGCTCATTATTGAACTAGATAATGAGTATAACATTACTTTTTTCAATCAACGAACATTAGAAATATTCAAACAAATTGACTCAGATGAATTTCATCCAAGTAAGATTTTTGATTTCTTTCCTCCCCACTTACACGCTGAAGTAGGTAAATTGCTTCACCAATGTGAAATAAGGATGAATGTAACTTCAGGTGACTTTCTGATGATAAATAGTCGCAAATTATCATTTATGGTAAACTTAAGTATCTCCCCAATCATTCAAGAACATACTCTCGTTGGATTTAGAGGAATTGCTATAGATATTACTCAACGTGTACATTTAGAGAAGGATCTAAAACTTCGTGACACTTTATTTAACGTTATTACACGAGCAACACAAGAATTATTAAAATCAAAGAATTACTCAGTTGCCCTTGAGATGATTGGAAAAGCTAACAATGTTAATCGAGTTGAATTCTTCAAGAGCTCTTTTGATCCAAAGAGCAACCAAATGATGGCAACACGATTAGCTCAATGGTATGCACTCAAAGGGGATTACGATGAGAAGCCTTTAGATCTCTATAATGAACAGATGCCCCTAATTTTAGAAGAACTTTCAAAGAAAAATCATTACCAAGCGATCACAAAAAGTTTAGAAACGAATAGATTCAAAGAATTTCTCCTTAAAGAAGGCATTAAGTCTTTCATGTTCCTTCCCCTTTTTATTAAAGAGCAATTTTGGGGATTTGTCACGTTCTGCGACACCATCAATGAACGCAGGTGGTCAGACATTGAGTGTGAACTTTTACACCTTTTTGCTATCTCTATCTCTGAAAGTATTAATCGAAGTGAAGTTGAAGATGAACTAAATTACCTCTACCAAGAAATTGTAGATGACTTAGAGATTGCACGATCTGTTCAAAACTATATGCTCCCCCCTTGGATTCACATTGATGAACACATATTATTTTCCACAAACTATAAACCTTGGGCAACAATTGGAGGGGACTTTTTCGACTGTATAAGGATATCAAACATGCAGTATATCCTCTACATTGCCGACATTTCAGGTCATGGGATTCAAGCTGCCCTCACCATGACAGCGGTAAAATCTATTATCAATATGGTTGTAAGGAGTGAACAAGGAAAAGGTTCTCCAGCCCAGATAGTTACCTCTTTAAATGAAGCTATAACGAAACGTCTGTTTAAAGATAACTATATGACAATGTGTTTCACGCTCTTAGATTTCGAATCTATGAGTATCTCTTGTATTAATGCAGGCCACCCTCCCCTCTTTCTCTATAACATAAAAACAGGACACACCCGAGTCATCGATTCTACAGGGAATATTCCTTTAGGGTGGGTAGAAGATTACAGGTACCATGAAAAAGATATTATGAGGGTAGAATTTAGTGCTGATGATGTAATTTGTATGGTAACAGATGGAGTATTTGAGTGTTTCAATGAATATGAAAAGGAGTTAGGGTGGGAAAATTTTCTTACCCTCCTCCAAGAAGGTTCATTGATAGATAACTGTATCATGCTCCCCTATGAAAGCTATGAGATGACCACAAGAAAAGGGTATACAAAGCGTAATGATGATTTCTCCTTCATTGCACTTCAAGCTCTCCCTATTTTGCACACTCACTTGTATAAAGAACTTCATGCAGATCTTTCTCTTGTTGATGAAGTGTGTGTCGAAGTTGAAAAGTTTGTCCTCTCTCATGGACGAAACGAAATGGAAGGCATGAAAACTCGCTTAGTGACAAGTGAATTTCTTAGTAATGTTGTTGAACATGGAATAAGTGAAGATAATGGGGATAAAATTGCTCTAAAAATAGAAGTATCCAAATTCATAAAAATTACCATCTGGGACGCTGCCGTAGAGTGGAATCCCCCCCTTAAAAAGCTCATCATGGATGATTTCTTTGATTCACTTAATCAAGAATCCCATGACAGGGGAAGGGGTTTACAGATTATATACTCGCTAACAGATTCAGTTTCACGCCGTAGAGTTGGCGGTGTTAATGAGACCTGTTTCACTATTTCACTTGAGTAGATTGACACGCTCTTTGTAACAACCTCTCGATCTCATCCACATATCGGTCAAAAGCAAAATCTTTCTCAACACACCATCTCCCCTTTTCAACAAGGAATTGATACAAAGAGGGATCTGTAAGAACTTTTTCTAGTTGCAAAGCAAGCTCTTTTGGATTATCGGGTGAAAAAGTTAATGCATTCTCTCCATCAATAAGAAACTCCCCCTGCCCCCCATTTGCTGTACTAATTACTGCAAGTCCACTAGCCATAGCTTCAAGGTGGGTAAGTCCAAATGGCTCTTGCCAGATTGAAGGGAAGATAAAAATATCATGTTCTCGGTAGAGTGTGGGTACTTGATCGTGTGGTACTAACCCTTTGAACTCTACGGTATAGGGGAGTGAGGAGGCCCTTTCTTTCAGGGTTTGAGTATATGCCTCCTCCCCCTTTCCCACAATTGTTAAAGAACAGGTATATGTGTTATCAACGTGGTGTAGCAGTGTGAGTGCTTCTAAAATAGTGTGCACCCCCTTATAGGGGTGTAACTGCCCCACATAAAGGAGTTTTGCAACTTCTTCTCTCTTACCAGGATCTTTTTTTAATGGAAATTTTTCTACAGGAATTCCTTGATAAATAACCTCACTATCTTGGATAGGAAGACCTCTATTGAGAAGATTGTTTTTTAGGATGTTACTGATACACGTTGAATAGGTAAAATCTATCCCTTTAAGGGTAATTGATGGGGTAAGGAGATCTAAAAACCAATGAGCTAGTTGCTTAAGCCGAAAAGAGAAGGGATGAAACGCAAAGCTCATGATGTTCTCATCATTAAATGTAAAAATAGTTGGAATATTTGACCTTTGTGCAACATGGGCACTACTAGGGGTAAGTCTAAGAAGACTCCATATAAATATTACATCTGGTTTTTTTTCTCTAATAATCTTCTTCGTCTCCACTTCATTGTGACGCGCAGTGTTAATTCGAGATTTTCGTTGAAAATGGGCAGCTTTATCAAAACTTTGATACACCTTCAAAGTCCTTGTTACTTCATTATCAGAGGTAGCTCCTCCATGGTCACTTGTAAGGACATGGATATTGTGCCCTCGAGAAGTGAGGTATGTAACAACTTGTGCACAAAGGATCTCGTATCCTCCAAGAATATAGGGTGGATAGAGATTAGAAATAATCAAAATATTCATACCACTGAGTATAGTCTATGATATGGTAGTTGCCAACAAGGAATACTCATGTACCTATTTACTGGCATCATATAACACACCATAGAGCACTATGTTCCAAATAGAAGTCTCCCACACAGTAAACTCATTGTTGTTTACAAGTGACCACCCATCACAGTAGCGCCTTTGTAGAGGTAAATCTTCCCAAGTGGGATACAATGAGTCAGAGACTACCTTTTGATACTCTGCATTACTCCTTTGTGCACTTGGTCCATAGATTAAAATTCCTGGTACACAAGAATCTAATTGGCTTTGTTGACTAAAGTATGAGTCAAGGTGAAGTGGGCTCTTTGGCACCTTTGAGCCAAGTCCTGTAACATAAGAGCGTCCTAAGGGATTTAATCCAAGAGCATAATCTGCAGCTTGAGAGAGAATGGCAAGATATGCTTCCTTTTCTTTCTCATCCTCTTCCAAACGATAGGCAAAAGCAATTGGGTCCACATACCGCCCTTGAGAAGTTGCAGCTCCCCATCCGTAGCCTTTTGTTGCCAATGAGGGATAATAGGGAATGTTCAAATCAAAGCCCATATAGCCCCCATCCCTTGCTTGTTTAAACACTAATTCTTTGAGTTTGGTTTGTAGCGATTCATCAAAACACGATTTGAGTAAAAGGAAACTACTAAAGTGAACAGTTTGTATCTTAGCACTCATATTCCCAGGTCTATATTGCTCGGGCCAAGAGCCATCTTCTATGAGAAGATGATGTGCTAAAAGAGAAAATAGAGCTTCAGCTTCCCCTATTTTTTCAACATTCTCTGGTTCAAAGACTGTAGCAGCTAAACTTTGTTGACCTGAAGCATAGAGTAAGGATGAAGTCATGGTATTGATGGATGAATCAAATCTACTAAGGGCACTATACGCTAACTGAGAGCGATCATAGAGCTCTTGTGCCCTCTTTTTATACTGGGGGTATCTACTGAGTAACCGTGCCCCTTGAGCCATCATCCCTGCACCAAAGGCAGTAACATCGAAAGAAACATCCCACGTACCATATAGAAGGTTATCTGTTGCTGCATTCACTTTCCCATACTCAGGATGAGATGATGTTTCAGTTCCAGCCATGATAGCACCATAGTGTTCATCACGTGAATCAAGTATCTGAAGATTCTCCCATAAAAGGACTCCCCATAAGGCTTCATCAAGGAAATCAGGGAGTCCATTACCCGACTCTGGAATATTGTATTGACCGTCAATAAAGTGGGAGGGAAAAGCTTCAAAGTAGCCCAACATAAGGATGGGGATAATTGTATGATATGGCCTTCTGTCAAAATCTCCCGCGTCATGATACCCCCCCTTTATTTCAATCATTTCACTCTTTGGGTCAACATATATCTTTGAGCTCGTAGTCCAAGGAGTTCGAGTGAGGGCAACTTCTGTGTGACAAGCTTCCCTTGTATATTGAGTATATGGCTCTTTAAGGGCAATTCCACACCTTTGGTGATACAAAAATCGTGTATATGTAGATGCTATTTCTCTAATAGCTTGATGGGTAATTTCAAATGGGTATGATATGCCCATATGTTCTATGTGGACAACATAGGGGCCACCAATAGGAACTTCACTCAAGTCAAGTCGATAAATGTGTTCACCAGAACTCACTCTATCTTCACTCACTTTCGTGTCATCCCCCCTATATTCAGCACTTCCTGAGAAAACCACTTCTCCACTATTTTCATCTAGTACATGATAGGTTAGAGGATGATCTAAAAGGCGAGAGCCACCATCGCCGAGAAAGAGTCCAAAATGAGCATATCGGATGGGGCTTGTTGGTAGATATCCCACTTGGTTTACTTTTATTGATTCACACAATACACTTTTATCATCAAACTCAAAAATTACATCTCCATACGGGCCTTCAATCATATAGGTAGTACCTGAAACTAACGGAGTTTCAAGAACAAGATAGGTTACATATTCAGTCTCTATCTTGTACTCCCCTTTTTTTGTCTTAGGTAACTCATCAACAGAAGCTGTTTGATGGAAAATTGAAACAGGATTGATATTGTTTACTCTCCAATCTCCCTTTGTGGTAGTGAGGAAGGTGGGAGAAATCTCTGTTAGGCCAAAATTATCAACAAATGAGACGACAAGAGTATAATTATCTGCAGTTGTAATAGAGAATGATATCTCTTCACTCCCTTTTGCGTGTACCATAATTTTAGGTAATAAGATAAGAGCTATAAGAATGTAGAGATGTGTTTTATATAGTCTCATTGATTTTCTCCCTTTTTGTATGATAGGGGCAACTGTTTTTAGTTGCAATCATCTTTTTATCATAGAGGTAGTTCCAAACATCTCCCTTTTTGTGTATCATTTTTGTATATGGTGTATGATAGTAGAACTAAATAGGAGAGCATATGATAGTTATAAAGAAAGAAGAGGCTACTATTTTAGAGGTTGAGTTCACTATGCTTACTGCAAATAATGCAAAAGAATTCAAAAAGAGGATAGAAAAAGAGATAGAACACGATAAATATATTGTGCTAGATCTCAATAAAGTAACATTTATTGACAGTAGTGGTCTTGGGGTTTTCCTCTCCTGTCTTAAAACTCTTCAACAAAAGGGGGGTGAATTAAAGATTTGTAATATTACAAAACCAGTTCGTCTCTTATTTGAACTTGTTCGTTTGCATCAAATCATTGATATTTTCAATTCAACTGAAGAAGCCCTCAATGCCTTTCATAAGGAATAATTCTCAAACATCTTTATGCTGAAGGGAAAATAAGGAATTTTTCATGCAAAAAAGTAACAGAAATATCTATTTCAGCTTGCCTTAACCTTCACTCATCTTTAACCAGGTAAGTACTTGTTGGCCAATAGCATCACGAATGACTCTAATACCTTCTAGCTTCTTCTCTTTACTACCTGTTAAGGCACTAGGATCTTCAAATCCCCAATGTAAACGAGTATGCTTTCCAGGAAATAGAGGGCAACGCTCTGCGCTCGTTTCGTCACAGACAGTGATTACATAGTCAAATACTTCTTTTCGGTCAATATACTCACTAACAGATTTAGCAACTTGGTTCTCCATGCTTATGCCAATTTCACTCATCGCCTCTACTACAAGAGGGTTTAAAACCCCTTTTTCAATACCACTACTATGAACATCAACATGCTCATCAGCATAATGGCGAACAAATGCTTCACACATTTGACTTCTAGCTGAGTTGTGTATACACACAAACATGACTCTCTTTTTTTTCATACCTCACCCCTCTTATATACACTAGAAATACGAAGTAATGATAAACAATCTTACTTTATCAATAGTCTCTATTGACAATCTTGTCATAAGTTTCCATTATTGGAAACGAAAATATGCAGATTTTCTAATTTATTTTGAATTCTAAATTTTCATGAACATGAATAATACCTATTTTATTTTATTGAGGAATGAGGATAATCTTTATGAATATAATTCTCTATGCATCTACAGGGATTTTTTTAATCCTTTCATATACAAAGGATAAGAGTAAAACAAAGAGGGCTCTTATGAAGGCGTGGAAGGCTTTTGAAAACATCCTCCCACAATTTCTTGTTGTGATTCTTTTTGTCGCTGTTTTGCTCACTATAATGGATTCTGAGATGATTCTTAAGATAATTGGGGCTGACTCGGGTTGGTTAGGAGTTATTCTAGCTGCTGTTGTGGGAGCTGTTACCCTTATCCCTGGGTTTGTGGCGTTTCCAACGGCTGCGATGTTGTTGGAGGGGGGAGCTGGATATATGCAAATAGCAGCTTTTATATCAACTCTGATGATGGTTGGAATTGTAACTCTCCCTGTAGAAGTTAGGTATTTTGGAAAAAGACTTGCTATATATAGAAATATCCTCGCTTTTGCATTCTCATTTTTAGTTGCCTATGTAATTGGGTATGTAAAGGCTCTTGTATGAAGGTGTTAATAAAAAAATATAGTGCCCTCCTCGTTGTCTTAGTAGCATTAACAATATACTCACTGTTCAACATCCCATTTGGAGCGTCAGTAGTAACTATGACAGTTCATCAGCTAAAGGAGATGCTCTTAGTTATCCCCCCTATCTTCATCCTCCTTGGCCTCCTCGATATCTGGGTTCCTAAAGAGACTATGGTGAAATATATGGGGGAAAGATCTGGATTTAAGGGAATAGTATTAGCTATATTGATTGGCTCTGCTGCAGCAGGCCCCTTATATGGTGCGTTTCCTGTTGCTGCTGTGTTCATGAAAAAAGGGGTTAAATTTACGAATATCCTTATCTTCATCGGAGCGTGGTCTACTACTAAAATCCCTATGCTCTTATTTGAAATCACCTCTCTTGGTGCCCAGTTTGCAATCACAAGGTTACTTGTAGATATCCCTGGAATTATCATCATTGCCCACATCCTCACCCGATTAATACCAAAAGAAGAGGTAAAATCGTTATATGAGAAAGCTGAATTGATGTAATAAAAGATATGTTAAATACCATCTACATAAAAAAGATGATTAATTAGAATAACAGCTCACTTTAAAAGGCTCAAACAAATAGATAGACTCATTATTTTATTACAAGAAGGAATATCCCATGCATGGTATAAAAAAGTGTTTCCTTTTCTTATCACCTCACCACCTTATCAACACAACCAATTTTATGGTAGTATTACTTCATGGCTAAAAGTAGAAGAGATAGTGCTGATTCATATACCTTAAAAGCTCGTAAAGAGGGCTACCCTGCTCGTTCTGTCTATAAACTTGAAGAGATGCAGAATATTCATCGCCTTATTCGTCCAAACGATAAGGTGCTTGATGTGGGTGCAGCTCCTGGTTCATGGACGCTCTATGTAACAAGAAAGATTCTTAAAAATAGAGGATCTATTGTAGCAGTAGATTTAAACCCACTCTCATTAAATCCTATCCCCTTAAACGTAACAACTATTACAGGAGATGCATTTAGTCCAGAGATAAGAGAGCAGTTAACTGCTCTTGGACCCTATGATACGATTATTAGTGATGCAGCTCCGATGACTACAGGGATAAAATCAGTGGATACTTCAAGAAGTGAATACTTAAGTGAAAGTGTATTTCATCTTGCCTTAGAACAATTAAAAGTTCATGGAAATTTAGTGATTAAGATTTATCAAGGTGGAGGAGAGGCTCAATTACTGCAAGAGATGAGGAAAGTATTTAAAAAAGCAAAAGGATTCAAACCAAAAGCAAGCCGATCTGACTCCTTTGAACTATTTCTCATTGGACTTGATCGGCTTAAAGCTGAAGATATTAAGCAATAAATTAAGAATATTTACTCTTTATCTGTATGAACATCTAATTGAGGGAAAGGAATCTCAACACCCGCTTCTCTAAACTTCTCTAACACTTCTTGTTGGAATCTAAAGAAAATAGTCCAGTAATCGGCTGGTTTTGACCATGGTCTTACCACAAGATCTACACTAGAGTCATTGAGTTTAGAAACAGCAATCACAGGTTTTGGCTCAGGGAGAACTTCTGGATAACTATTAATAATTGACCACAAAATATCTTTTGCTTTATTTACATCACTGTTATAAGCAATAGAAACACCCATCTCAACACGACGAGATTCAGTATATGAATAGTTTACAATAGCTTGACCCCAAATAAGTTTATTGGCCATCACAACTCTTTTGTTATCAGGTGTAGCTAAGGTCACACTCATCATATCCATATCACGAACAGAACCATTCATCGAACCAACTTCCACATAATCCCCTATTCTAAATGGGGAGTTAATTGCAATCATAACACCAGCTAAAAGATTTCCAATTGTTTCTTGAAACGCAAACCCTAAAATAAAACCAGTGACACCAAGACCTGCAATAACAGGCGCTAAACTCACCCCTAAGCGATCTAGAATAATCATCATGGTAACGAGTTGGGCTAAAAATACTGCAATCTTTATGATAAGCCTCGACATAAGATCATTAATCTTCTTACTTCTTGCTAACATTTTTACAAGAACTTTTTTCATCCATGAAATAAGAACCATTGAGACAATGATAATAAGAATAATGCCAAAAGCATTAAGGATAACACCGAGGGATTTTTCATTAATCCAGATTTTCACTGAGTCCCACAACGACATAAGCTTTACTTGTGTTCCCACAATATATACCTCCAATTATTTTAGTACATTCTTCATAATAAGCGCTTTAAGGGTGATACGCAACCACACTAAAAAAGGTGGAAGCTTAACTTCCACCTTATACAGCACATAATCGAAATAGCTAATATCTATTTTGATAATAAAGATTGTAATTTTGCAACAAAGTCGGATGGGTTTTTCAACATCACCCCTTCGTTAATTAAAGCACTATCTAATAAGACTCCACTCATATTAGCAATAAACTCATCATCACTAGAATCAGCTATACGAGTCACCATTGGGTGATCAATATTTATTTCTAGAATAGGGGTACTCTCTGGCATATCACCTTGTCCCATCTGCTTGAGTATTTGTTGCATCTGTACACTCATGTCATTTTCATCAACAACTACGACAGAAGGAGCATCTACGAGGCGAGATGAGATAACGACATCTTTCACCCTATCCTTAAGAGCCTCTTTTATCTTCTTAGCAACACTCTTACCCTCTTTGCTCTTCTTTTTCTTCTCTTCTTTATCTTCAAGTTCTTCAACAGCACCCGATTTATTGATTGCTTTAAGAGGAAGTTCTTCAAAGGTACCAATGCTAGGAACAACGATATCATCAATATCATCAACCATGAGTAATACTTCTATCCCTTTCTTCTTATATCCCTCTAATAATGGAGATCGTTTGATGGTCGCTTCATTGCCACCTGCAAGGTAGTAAATACTCTTTTGGTCCTCTTTCATTCGCTCTTTATAACTAGCTAAACTGGTATACCCTTCTACTTCACTGCTTTTGAAACGAACAAGTGATAACAATAGATCTTTATTAGCATAATCACTATATAAGCCCTCTTTAAGAGGTCTATTAAATTGTTCAACTATTTTTGTATAAAGTTCTGGGTTTTGTTCTGATATCTTCTTTAACTCACTTAGGATTTTCTTCACACTCGCATTTCTAATATTACTCATTACTCTGTTTTGCTGAAGAATTTCACGTGATACGTTAAGAGGTAGATCTTCACTATCAATAATACCTCGAACGAATCTGAGGTAGGTTGGAAGTAACTCTTTTTCATCATCAGTAATATAGACTCTCTTTACATAGAGTTTCACGCCACTTTTGTAATCGGCATTATAGAGATCAAAAGGAGCTTTTGATGGGATATAAAAGAGTGTTGTGTAGTTATTTACCCCTTCAGCTTGAGTGTGCATGTAATATAGTGGGTCTTCAGTATCATAGGAGGTGTTCTTATAGAACTCATTATAATCTTCTGATTTTAGTTCACTCTTATTTCTTCTCCAAAGAGCTGCAGCACTATTTACTTGTTCTCTTTTGTGCTCAGTCCCTTTTACCTTTCCTTTATCATCATATTCATCTTGGTCATACGATAAGAAAATTGGGTAGGCAATATGGTCTGAGTATCGTTTAATTAATCTGTCGAGTGTCCATCTAGAGGCATACTCTTCTCCCTCTTCATTGAGGTGAATGATAATGGTAGTTCCTGTCTCTTCAAGTTCAACTTTTTCTAAAGTAAAGGTACCTTTTCCTTTTGATGACCATTTCCATCCTTCAGTGGATCCAACTTTTCTACTTAGTACTTCAACTTTAGTTGCTACCATGAAGCTACTATAAAACCCAACACCAAATTGTCCAATGAGGTTTGAATCTTTCTTTTGTTCTTCAGTTAAGTTCTTTAAAAAACTCTTTGTGCCAGAGCGGGCAATGGTTCCAAGATCATTAGCTAAATCATCATGGCTCATTCCGATTCCAGTATCTTTAATGGTAAGAGTTTTATCTTTTGATGTATCATCATAAGAGATGTCGATGAGTGGGGTAAATACAACATCTTTGAATTCAGGGTTTGTTAATGTTTGATACTTTAACTTATCGAGTGCATCTGATGCATTACTAATTAGTTCTCTTAAAAAGATCTCTTTATGTGAATAAAGAGAGTGGATGATGAGATGTAGTAATTCGGACACCTCGGTTTTAAATTTCTTTTGCTCCATGAGTTCCTCCAAAAGCATATGTTATGATTATATGCCCCTAAAATAGTGATAATTTTACCTATCGACAACGTTTTTGTTAACATTATTCATATTGTATTATATGATGAGGGTGTGAATTTCACCCAAATAGCAGATGTAAGACACATTAATAGACTACGTATCCTCAACTTTATCGCCAAAAGTGATAATACTAATCGTGCCCACATCGCACGTGAGTTAGGTTTTAATAAAGTAAGTACTGGCGAAATAGTAGATATCTTAATTAAAGAGGGATTAGTTGAAGAAACTGGACCTCAAACAAAAGGGGCAGGTAGGCCTTCAATAGCCCTCACTCTCAATAAGGAGAGATACTTTGTTATCGCTATAGATATTGGCTTAAGGAACATGAGGTTTGCCCTGATTAATGTAGCAGGAGAACTTCTTAGGTTCGAGCGCTTCCCCACCCCTTTAGCTCCAACAGTTGAAGAGGCAATGGCTCTTATTATTCGACATATTAAAACATATAAAGCACGGCTTTCAAAAGATCAAACCATAAAAGGTGTTTCTATAAGTATTGGTGCCAATGTGGAACCCTCTACAGGGACTATTATTGAACACAGGGATTGGAAATGGAACAATGTTCCCCTTTCCTACACAATAGAGAGATACACTAATATTCCAACTATTGTTGAAAACAATGTCGTTGCTATGATTAAGGGAGAAAAGTGGTTTAATAAAGAAGTAAAGGGAAAGAGGTTCTTCTATGTAAACTGGGGTGAACACATCAGTGGAGCGTTTGCAAGCCCAGGAAGAAAGATCTCCCCTGAAGCTCTCTTTGGACACATATTAGTAACTGAGAAAAACAAATGTAGTTGTGGAGGCATAGGGTGCCTTGAAACAGTAGCTAGTGGTATCGCTCTCTCATCTTTTGCCAATAAGAATAAATCAGTAAAAACTCTTATTGAAGAAGCAAAAGATGATCCTATTAAACAGCGAGTATTATATGAAGGAGTTACCTTCATGGCAAAAGCTCTTATTAGTACATCTGCTATTATAAGACCAGAAATGATTATTATAGGTGGGGGAATATCATTACTTCCTGACACTTACTTTAATCATCTTATCAGTATCTTTCATAGAGATTGTCCACCTATAGTAAATAACAATATTACTATTCTAAGATCTGTGTTAAAAGAGCGGGGTGGAATTATTGGAACAGGTGTTGTTGCCCTTGATGAATTTATCTTTAAACGCTCATTAATAGAGCGACTAGAAATACAATAAAAAACCGCCTCCCTAGTAATAGGGAAAAGCGGCACCTCCTCAAGAGTGTAAGATTTATTTCTCACCCTCCACGCATCTCGATATAACTTCCGCATTA
>CAYVRR010000051.1:0-14263 GCA_964453215.1 uncultured Spirochaetaceae bacterium
CTGGTTCAACATCAGCTGGTGGTGCCATTGCTGCTTCTACATCTGGTTCTGCTACCGGTTCTACAACTGGTTCTGCTACAGTTGTTTCAGCAACCACAGCTTCAGCTTTCATTTCAGCGAGTACAGCTTTAATTTCAGCGAGAACAGATTGTGTTTCAGTCAGTGTAGCTTTTGTTTCAGTGAGTGCCGATTTTGTTTCAGCAAGTGCTGATTTTGTTTCAGCAAGCACCGCTTGTGTTTCAGCCTTATCGATATCTTCTTTTCCTCCACAGGAAATAAACAAGACTCCGACAAGGAGAATTACTAATGCAATTGATAGAAATTTCTTCATATACATAACTCCTTATTGAAATATATGCGTTCAAGATAGAGTAGCTTAAAGCAACTCAATAATCAAGGGAATATACATTTCCTCGTACATCATATCATAGAATGAAAGAAACTAGAATACGCTTTTCTTCACTTTGTTTTATCAGTATAGTAAAGATAAGAAAGTACAAGGAGTGAACAACTATGATGGGGATGAAGTTACATAAAAAAAGTGGCCAATTGATGTATTACGAGGTTTCACAGATACATAAGATATCTTATGCCCTTTTTGCTCTTTTGATGATTGTTGGATTGTTTTCAGCCCCTGTAGAGTCAAAAACTTCCCTTACTTCACTAATTCCCCTTATTTTTCTACTTATCGCACTTCTTGGTTTGGGCTACCGAGAGAAGTGGGAGTTTGATGCAATTAAGAAAGAAATAAGGAGTATTCATGGGATATTTTGGTTTGTGAAAAAAGAGGTGATTAGGTTTGATCAAATTAATAATATTGAAATAAGCCATTTTACAAAAGGATTTCAGCAACAAAAAAAGTTAGGGGATAGGGGAAGAAATAAGTCTATGACAGTGTTTTCTCTTCGTTTAGTTGATGATACAGTAAAGCAAATTGAGATTATTCCAGAAAGGGTAAGCCATGGGAGAGTTCACAATGTAGCACTTGTAATTGCTCAAGGTATGAACCTCCCATTTAAAGCTGATCGTGAATACGATGCTATCAATCCAGTTGAGTTTTCAGATATATAACCATTAATAGAGCCAACAAGCTACTTCATGATGCTCATCTATTCTTTTCATTTCAGGAATGTTTGTTTTACATTTTTCCATTCTATAAGGGCATCGGTCATAAAAATAACAACCAAATCTCTCTACATTTGGAGAAGGTACATCCCCTGTGAGAATTATTCGTTGCCTTTTTCTTTCAATGACAGGATCTGGAATCGGTGCTGCAGATAAAAGAGCTTTTGTGTAGGGATGTAATGGGTTTTTGTATAAATCACTACTTCGAGATAATTCCATTATTTTCCCTAGATACATCACCGCAACTCGTGTACTAATATATTCAATAACAGCTAAGTCGTGCGCAATAAAGAGGTATGTAAGGCCTAATTCATCTTGTAAATCATGAAGTAAGTTGAGTATTTGAGATTGAATTGATACATCGAGTGCACTAACAGGTTCATCTGCTAAGATAATTTTTGGGTTAAGTGCTAGAGCTCTTGCAATTCCAATTCTTTGCCTTTGTCCACCACTAAACTCATGAGGATATCTATTCTTAAAAGCTCTGTTTAGTCCAACAGTCTCCATTAATTGTTCAACTCGATCTTCTATATCTTTTTTACTCATTTCTACATCGAGTAATCCCCTTTTTTTATATATCTCAATTGGTTCACTAATAATAGTTCTCACCGTCATACGAGGATTAAGGGATGCGTAGGGATCTTGAAAGATCATTTGAATATTTTTTCTTGCATCGAGCAACTCTTGCCCCTTTGCTTTAATCAAATCTAGGCCATTAAATATTACAGAACCACTTGTTGGAGTGTATAGTTGCGAAATAGAGCGCACAGTTGTAGATTTACCACAGCCACTTTCTCCAACAATACCAAGCGTTTCACCCTCTTTTACATCAAAGGAGATACCATCTACTGCCCTTACTGCTCCAACTTGCTTTTTTAAAATAAATCCAGATTCAATGGGGAAATGTTGCTTTAAATCTCTTACTTGAAGCAATGGACCCTTTATTTTCTTATCACTCATGTCTACTTCATCTCCTTTTCATCTGCATATAACCAACATGCCACTTCGTGCCTAGGACCAACTGTCTTTACTGGTGGATATTTATGGGTACATATATCCATTTTCTTGTTACAGCGGGGGTGGAAGGGGCAACACTCTGGTAAGTCAATTACGTTTGGTGGTTGCCCTTCAATGCTAAATAGTCTTCCATCTTTTGCTTTATCAAGGCGTGGAACTGATTTAATAAGACCATCTGTATATGGGTGAGAAGGACGAGCATAAAGTTCTTCTGTGGGTGCTTTTTCAACAATCTTTCCAGCATACATAACACACACTGTATCACAAAGACCTGCGACTACTCCCAAATCGTGAGTGATGAGGATTACTGCGGTACCTAATTTCTTAGCAAGGTCCTGAATGAGTTCAAGAATCTGTGCTTGGATAGTTACATCTAGTGCTGTTGTTGGTTCATCTGCTATAAGTATTTTAGCTTCACAACTGAGAGCCATACCAATCATAACACGCTGTCTCATACCACCACTAAATTGGTGTGGATAGTTGTGTATTCTCTCCTCAGCTGCTGGAATTCCTACAAGCTTTAACATATCGATAGATTTTTGTAGAGCCTCTTTTTTACTCATCTTTTGGTGTAATAGTATAGTCTCTATCATTTGTGTTGAAATTTTTAAAAAGGGATTGAGACTAGTCATAGGGTCTTGGAATATCATAGATATATCATTACCCCTTAGATCTCGTAAATCTTTCTCTTTAAGGGCTAATATATCTTTTCCTTCAAACATAATCTTTCCACCCACTATTTTCCCAGGAGGTGATTGAATGAGGCGCATAATGGAGAGGTTTGTTACAGATTTTCCACTTCCCGATTCCCCTACAATTCCAAGGGTTTCCCCTTCATAAAGGGTAAACGAGATATCATCAACAGCTTTAACTACTCCTGCATCCGTTTTGAAATATGTTTTGAGGTTCTTTACCTCTAATAAAGGCTTTGGTTGCTTATTTTTCTTTGTTTCCACAATGTGCTCCTATAGCTGGTTCTTGCTTTGGGGGTCAAATGCATCTCGTAAGCCATCACCTAAAAAGTTCATAGCAAATAAGAAGATAGTCATCACCAAAGCGGGGAAGAAGAGTTTCCATGGATATAATGTCATACCAGCAACTCCATCGCCCACGAGAGAACCCCATGATGCAAATGGTGCTTGAACACCAAGGCCAAGGAAGGAGAGAAAACTCTCTGTCATGATAAAGGATGGTATTCTCAAGGTTGAAAAGACAATAATAACACTTAATGAGTTTGGTACGAGGTGCTTCATTATGATGCGCCACGTGGGAGCTCCCATAGATCTAGCTGCTTCAATAAATTCTTGATTTTTAAGACTCATTATTTGACCCCGCACCATCCTTGATACAGTGAGCCAGCTAATAATCGCGAGTGCAAAGAAGAGGTTTAAGATATTTCTTCCAAATACAGCCATTGCTATAATGACAAGGAGCATGTATGGAAGACCATACATAATGTCTACTATTCTCATGATGAAATAGTCGACCTTTCCCCCCAAATATCCTGCAAGTGCTCCAAGAACTATCCCAATTAATACGCTGGTGATAGTACCCACAAACCCAATTGCAATAGAAACCTGTCCACCATAGATGATACGGCTAAGCATATCTCTTCCTTGGTAGTCAGTTCCAAGGTAATATTTTCTGTCATGTTTTCTAGAGGCTTCAATGTTAGCACTTATTACCCCTTTGATCTCAATTTCTTCTTTCAAAGGGAACTCTGTTGTTCCATCAGATGCTTGTTGCTCTAAATCAAAAAGGGCAATATCTCTCACAAGTGTTCTAATTTTTCCCATGAGGTTATTATTAATAATACTCTCTTTTTCTCTTTCACTTAATCCATCTTTTTCAGCTTTGAGTAGGACAGCATACTCTTCATTTGAAAGATCAGGATTTTGGCTCACTACTTTCTTTGAGAGTTGTTGCTCAATTTCTACTTCATACTGATTCATTTGCTGTTCAGGGGTGCTGTTAATCATCGTTGCATAAATGGCAAGTATTTCTTCATTGTCTAATGAGTTTATATCAACTTTTTTGGTACCACCAGGAGGTGTATACCATATCTTTTTTACTGTAATTTGAAGTTCTGTTTGTATTTTCTCTTCAAGTCTTTTGACTTTTCTTTCATCTGAACTATTGTAGGTAAAGGTTCCTTCCTTAACCATCTTAGTCCCTTTTTCATACATATAGTCCCATACTTTGTTTGCATCATTGTTGTCAATCCAATTCCAAAGCATCTCTTCTTCTTGTTCACTTACTTCAAGGCGCCCTTGTCTCCAAGCTTGAGTATAGAGGTCTGCCATCCTTTTTTCAGTGAGTAAATCTCCAGCGTTTCTGGTGAAGGAAGGTGGAAGGTGTTGATGGTCTAAGATAATCTCATCATAGGGGTAGATTGGAAGAATGGGGGCAGTAATTGCTAGTAGGATATAAATAGTGACGATTACAACACTAATAACTGCCATTTTATTTTTCTTTAATCTTCTCCACGCATCTTTTGAAAGGGAGTTTCCTACAATCTCTTGATTAAATTCATTAGTTGCACTTTTGATTTTTTTGTTAAATAATTTCATTCACAGCTCCACACTTATTTGTAAGTGATTCTTGGGTCGAGCAACGAATAGATGATGTCGACGAGAAAATTCATAAAGACTAATATAACAGAGTAGACGATAACAACACCAACGATGAGGGTATAATCTCTATTAAATGATGATTGTACGAAGAATTTACCAAGTCCTGGAATTCTAAATACTTGTTCAACTACAACAGACCCTGTAATGATTCCAGCAAATGCAGGTCCAAGATACGAAACAATTGGGAGCATTGCCCCTTTCATCGCATGTTTGAAAAGGATTGTTGTACTTTTCATCCCTTTTGCTTTAGCAGTTCTAATGTAATCACTTCGAAGAGTTTCTAGCATACTCGACCTTGTGAGGCGAGCAATTGTGCCAAAGTTTGCTGCAGAGAGGGTGATAGCAGGGAGAATAATAGTTTTCCAACTATCACCACTTGAGTACCACCCACTTGTTGGCACCCATCCAAGTTTCATTGCAAAGATATATTGCAACACCGGCCCTATTACGAACAGTGGAACAGATATCCCTACAATTGCCAAAGCCATTCCTAGATAGTCTGCCCAAGTATTTTGTTTCACAGCAGCAACCATTCCACTCGATATTCCAAATATGACGGAAATAGTGATTGCTATGATACCTAATATCATAGAGTTTGGCAGACTATTAAAAATATAGAAGTTTACATCGTGGTCTTTATATCGATAGGAAGGACCTAAATCCCCTCGAAGTACATCAAACATATATCTGCCGTATTGTACTATCAAAGGATCGTTCAAATTGTATTTTGCTTCAATATTACGTTTTACCACTTCAGGTAGTGCTCTTTCACCATCAAATGGCCCACCAGGGGCAATTCGGACGATAAAAAAACTAATAGTAATAATGATTAATAGGGTAGGTATAATACCTAATAATCTTCTAATGACATACTTAGTCATTCAACACCTCATTATATTAAATTGCATTATTTGTTTTGTGCCTGCTTAATACGAAAGGATAATATAACAACTTAGCTTGTTATGCAAGGTTAATGATATAGTACATAAAAAAATGAAGCCACCTGTAATAGGAAAGACTCATACAAATAAGGGGATACATGGCTATGTGTTGATGAAGCGAACAAGGAATTTTTTATTGTAGTTCTCCCTATAAAAACTAATTTTAAAGTGCCCGATGAGCATAAAATTACTAAAAAAAGAGATGACAGAATAGCTATATTTGTAAATATAAAATATGTGATAATAATTCACACACTACAACATTTCTATAACCTTTTTATATAGTAATAGGTATTGCATACAACATATTTGAACTAAGAGGTAGGAAGAGGCAAATATGAGGAAACAATATGTAGTTGGATATAGAGAATATGAATCAATGTGTTTTCTAAAAAAGATCTCTTTTAGTTCGTAAGATGCGGGTGTGGAGTAAGGGAATCCAATCAGCATTTCCATCTCCCCTTGACAGATTGCTGTAAGTTATCACAGACTCAAGGCTGCACAATGAGTGTGTGATACGTAGGAGAAGATAAGAGTCGTGAATAAAGATAAAAAAGTATATGTAGAGAATCTTGGATGTGCGAAAAACCAAGTAGATGCTGAAGTGATGGTAGATTCTCTAAGTTTAGATGGATATGAGAGTGTAGAGAATGCAGAAGATGCATCTATTATATTAGTTAATACCTGTGGATTTATTGAGAGTGCTCGGCAAGAATCTATTGAAACATTCTTTGCCCTTAAAGAGAGTTTCCCTGATAAAAAAATACTCGTTACTGGCTGCCTCTCTCAGCGCTATGCAAAAGAATTAGAAGTTGATTTAGTAGAAGCTGATGCTGTGTTTGGAAATAGAGATCTCAAGGCAATTAATAGTGTAGTAAGAAAAGTTGTAAGTGGAGAGCGGGTTATAGAGGTTCCTGAGTATCCTTTAATAGAGCAAGATTATGATAGTAGAGGAAAGCTCTTTAATTATCCAGGCTCTGCATACTTAAAGATATCTGAAGGGTGTAATCACCGTTGTAGGTTCTGTGCTATTCCCATCATTCGTGGCTCGCTCCGCTCTCGCCCTAAAAAAGCAGTACTAGATGATGCTACTTCTCTCATTGAACAGGGCGTGAAAGAGATCAATATTATTGCCCAAGATTTAGCAGCATATGGATCTGACACAGAAGCTAAAACTTCTACATTCCTTGATCTTCTTGAATCTATTGCTAAATTAGATGGAGATTTTGTGATTCGCTTATTATATATCCACCCTGATGCATTTCCCCTTGCACTCCTTGATCTCATGAAAAAGTATCCAAAAATTCTCCCCTATTTTGATATCCCTTTTCAGCATGCAGATACTAAAGTATTAAGAAAGATGGGAAGAGTTGGAGATAAAGAAACGTATCTTACCCTTATCAAAACCATTAGAGACTCTTTTCCAGACGCTGTAATTAGATCAACATTCCTTTTAGGGTTCACACATGAAGATGATGAGTCAATTGAAATTCTCACCTCTTTCATAAAAGAGGCACAGTTAGATTATGCAGGCTCTTTTATCTTCAGCTTAGAAGAAGGAACTGCCGCCTTTAATGATGCGAGTGAAGATGAATATAACAAAAGAGTTAAAAAGGCCCTCATTCATCAAAAAAGAATAGAGAAATTAACTACTTCAATTACGCATAAGCGTTTAGGGCGTTTTGTTGGAAAAGAGATGGATGTGTTAATAGAAGAGAATATAGAGAAAGAAGAACTCTCTATTGGAAGAACTCATTACCAAGCTCCTGAAGTAGATGGACTTACTGTTGTAATGGGGAAAAATTTAGTTCCAGGAACTTACGTTCGCTGTGGAATACAAAAAGTAAATGGAATAGATTTAGAAGCTGTTGCATTATAAAGGTGGGGGATACGTCTTTGGCTTCAATTGATGAATATATAGAACAACTTAATGATAAACAGAAAATGGCGGTGTTAGAAAATAGTGCCCCCTTGTTAGTATTAGCTGGAGCTGGCTCTGGGAAAACACGAGTAATTACCACAAAAATTGCCTACGCAATAGAAAAGTTAGGGATACATCCCTACGAAATCCTCGCAGTTACATTTACCAATAAAGCAGCTCGTGAAATGAAAGAGCGGGTAACAGATATGGTAAGCAATGTCGATGTATCGAAAATGCATATTAGAACATTTCACTCTTTTGGAGCGTGGCTATTACGAGTATATGGCTCTTATATTAACCTCTCTAATAACTTTTCTATTTATGATGATGATGACTCTTTAAGTTTGTTAAGTGGAATTTATCCAAATAGTAAGAAGGTAGAACTTAAACCTGTTGCAAAGTCTATTAGTTTAGCTAAAGATATGATGCTCTCTCCAACAAGTAGGGATTTAGATAAGGTGAGGCGTGGTTCAGACTTTCCTGGGCAATATGAAGCGTATGAGAAACGGTTACGAGAAGTTGGCAATGTTGACTTTGCAGATCTCATTAGTCGCTCTATTGAACTACTTGATCCATCCCTTCCTGTCTCTTCTCTTCTTCACAATAGATTTAAGATGATCTTAGTTGATGAATACCAAGATTCTAATATTGCGCAGTTTGAGCTTCTTAAAGCTCTTGTTGGCCCACATAGCTTTGTCTGTGTTGTTGGTGATGATGATCAAAGTATATACCGCTTTAGAGGGGCAAATGTGGAACATATTCTCACCTTTCCCGATGTATACCCTGGAACAAAAATAGTAAAATTAGAACAAAATTATCGCTCTACGGGAGAAATTCTTAAAGTCGCGACTTCAGTAATTTCTCACAACAAGGGGCGTCATGAAAAAGTTTTGTGGACAGATAATAAGGGGGGAAATAGACCTACTGTTATCTACGTAGATGATGAAAAAAGTGAAGCTATAAGAATAGCAAAAGAGATACAAAAAGATAAGCAATATGATTCAACTGCAGTAATCTATAGGACAAATGCTCAATCTTTACCTTTTGAAACGCTGTTTCAGAAACTAAAAATTCCATATAAAGTTATTGGAGCCTTGAGGTTTTTTGATAGAGAAGAGATTAAAGATTCTCTTGCTCTCATCTATATTATGCTTAACAGAGCAGATGAAGTTCACTTTAAACGGATGATTAATAAACCAGCTCGCTCTTTAGGAAAAGTTTCAATTGATAAAATTATTCTTCTAGCACATGAAAAAAACATTGATTTTGTTGAAGCAACGAGGGTTGCTGCACAAACTGGAGTTTTAAGTGGGAAAGCTGCCCAAGGGGCTCTTCAATTTGCCCTTTTATTTGATGAGGCACTTAACCTAGAAGATAAAGGAAATTCGAGAATAGTTGAGTACTTAGTTCGAGAGTCTGGCCTTGTGGGGCATTATCATAATCAAGATGCGAAGAATGAGACTGAAAAAGTTGATAACATTGGTCGCCTTGTAAGTGCCGTTGCAGATTATGAGCCAGGTATTGATGGTCTGTTGCAATTTGTAGAGTCTCTTACACTAGACCCAACGACCTTAGGTAAAGAAGATCCTTCCACTATGCCAGGTGTTTCCCTCATCACAATGCATAACACAAAAGGGTTAGAGTTTGACCGAGTATTTGTAACGGGGTTAGAGGAGAATTTATTTCCAAGTAGTTCGTGTGAAAGTGATGAAGATTTTGAAGAAGAGAGAAGACTCTTTTATGTTGCTGTGACGAGGGCAAGAAAAGAGTTGTTTATTACAAGTTGTACAAGACGGATGGTCTTTGGTCGAACTAATTACCAACTTCCTTCTCGCTATCTTAAAGAAATCCCTAAAGAACTCCTCACAGTTGAAGGAAGGGGTTTTGGGGCATCACGCCATACAGGATATCAAGGACGGAGCTCTCTTGAACAAAAGAGGGTGCACCCTCCATCAAACATGTTTAGCTCTACTGGAAAAGGAAATATTTTAACAAGTGTCAATAAGTTTATAAAAGAAAAGAAAGAGCCTTTAGTTGATGATGGTATAGAGTACAAGGTGGGAATGAAAGTCTATCATGATGGGTATGGAGAGGGTTTTGTACAAGATATTAAGAAGATGAGGGGCAATGTGATGGTTGAAGTTGCTTTTAATAGTAGTAAAGTTGCAACATTCTTTGCATCGAGTCATGTTCTTGAAGTTATTATGTAATAAACTCATCCTTAGAAAGACTAGACAAAGAGGGGCTTGTTGTAATAATATCTTCCCTGTACGTCTTAAGGCGTACACCTCTATTGTATTGATATTTTTTGATGAATATCTTAATAATAGAAAAATCGCTATTTGTAGGTTCTTCTTTTGATTCTTTTCATGAGAATGATAGATTAAACAAGTGATGATAAGTTATACCGAACTCATCATCCCACGCCTTCCTTTCCCAGGGACTGTTCTTGTTTAAGATTTCATTTGAGAGTGAAGTAATAAATAAAGACCTTTTGGGTTGTGTGGTGAAACACATGACTCTGAAAATAGTAAAATATTTTGCACTTCAATAGTGCACATAGGGTTATGTAGATGAAAACAATTTTTGTAAAACCAGCTTTGATTGAGAAGAAATGGTATCTCATCGATGCTAAAGGAAAGGAACTGGGACGAGTTGCCGTTAAAGCAGCGCGGATTCTTCGTGGAAAAAACAAACCAGAGTATGCACCTCACCAAGATATGGGTGATTTCGTCATCATTATCAATGCTGCTGAAGCTAATTTAACTGGAAACAAATTCAACGACAAGAAATATTATCGTCACTCAAACTATCCAGGTGGACTCACAACTGAGACTTATTCTCATATGATAGTTCGAAAACCTACCTTTCCAATGGAACATGCAGTGAAAGGAATGCTCCCTAAAGGGGCACTTGGTAACAAGCTTTTCACGAACATGAAAGTATATGCAGATGAGAATCATCCGCATGCAGCACAACAACCAATTCAGGTTGAACTTTAAGGCAGGAGCGATAAATTGGCTAAAAAGAAAAACGATAAACAAAACGTAAACCTTGGTCTTGGCACAGGTCGTCGTAAGACTGCTGTTGCACGAGTCTTCTTAAGAGAAGGGGAAGGAAATATTACTATCAACGGAAGAAAAGTTGATGAATATTTTGGAAACCCTTTGAATGTCTATATGGTAAAACAACCTTTAGATGTTACAAACACCACAACTAAATTTGATCTTGTGATTAATGTTCACGGCGGCGGTCCTACAGGACAAGCAGGTGCCTGTAGACATGGAATTGCACGAGCATTAGTTGAAAATGATGAAGCAAACAGACCAGCATTACATGCAAGTGGATTCATGACTCGAGACTCTAGGATGGTTGAAAGAAAGAAATTTGGACAACCTGGAGCAAGACGAAAGTTCCAATTCTCAAAGCGTTAAACTATTTATGGCTTATGCCACTATTATTCGGGGAGACACTCGCCAAAGCTTTCTTGCTTTGGCGCTAGATGGCTCCTCTTTTTATATCCCCACCCCCCTCGTAAAATCTTTCTCCCTTAAAGAACACCAGAATCTTACAGAGATAGAGTTTTTAGAGCTCAAACAAAAAGTCACCTATCGTATCACCTACGATAAAGCTATCTCACTATTAGCAAGAAGAGCTCATGGAGCAAGAGAGTTAACTCTTAAGCTCATTCAAAAGGGGTGTGATAAAGAAGCTTCAGAGCTTGTTGTGGATGAATTACTTCATAAGAACCTCATTGATGATGTGAAGATTGCATATCAACTCATTGTAAGTAGACAAACGAAGAATCCTGAAGGAATCTCTCTTCTTAAGATGAGGCTCAAAGCGAAGATGATTGATTCATCTGATGTTGATAGGGCAATCGATCTTTACTTAAAAGATGATACCTACTTTGATGCAATTCAAAAAGCAATTGAAAAGTTAAAAAGGAAAAGTTCTCACAGAGAAACTCTTCTTCCATCAATGATGAAAAAAGGGTTTAGTAAGAAAGATGTAATTGAAGTGCTTGATGATATGAACAAAGAATAAGACAATAAAAATAGGTAAGAAATAATAATAAAAGCTCCCAACTGGGAGCTTTTATAGGTAAAAAACTTGAATCTTTATTAATCGAGTACTTTAAAAGCATCTCTACCTGCATAGATAGCAGTGTCGCCTAAGTAATCTTCAATTCTCATGAGTTGGTTGTATTTAGCTAATCTGTCAGATCTGCTCATAGAACCAGTTTTAATTTGTCCTGTTTGTAGTGCTACAACAAGGTCTGCGATGAAGTTATCTTCTGTCTCACCAGACCTATGAGAAATAACTGCTGTATATCCTGCTCTGTGAGCCATATCAATTGCTTGGAATGTTTCAGTAAGGGTACCAATTTGGTTTACCTTAATGAGGATAGAGTTAGCTGTTTTAGTTTTAATTCCTCTTTCAAGACGTTTGGTGTTAGTTACGAATAAGTCGTCTCCAACAAGTTGTACTTTATCACCAATTGAATCGGTGAGGAGTTTCCAACCTTCCCAGTCATCTTCATCCATACCATCTTCAATGCTGATAATAGGATATTTATTTGCCCAAGTAGTCCAAAGGTCAACCATTTGTTGGCTGGTGAGTTTTTCACCTGTTGTCCACTTAAGTGTGTACATTTTGGTCTCTTTGTCATAGATTTCACTTGCAGCTGGGTCAAGGGCTATCATAAAGTCCCCATCTCTACCTGCTGTGTATCCTGCGTTTTCAATTGCAATCATGATAACTTCAAGTGCTTCTTCATTTGATTGTAAATCCGGTGCAAATCCACCTTCGTCACCTACACTTGTGTTGTATCCACGATCTTTAAGAACTGTCTTTAAGTGGTGGAAAACTTCTGTTGTCATTCTGAGTCCTTCACGAAGGGAAGGTGCTCCAATAGGCATTACCATAAATTCTTGGAAGTCAACTTTGTTATCTGAGTGAGCTCCACCGTTAAGGATGTTTGCCATAGGAACTGGAAGTACACATGAGTGATATGCGCCAAGATATTTAAAAAGAGGTACGCCAAGGTAATCAGCTGCTGCTCTTGCAACTGCCATAGATACACCTAAAATAGCATTAGCACCTAATTTGCTTTTGTTCTCTGTTCCATCAAGTGCAATCATTGCATTATCTACAGCTACTTGATCGAGGGCATCTAGTCCTTCAATTTCTGGAGCAATGAGGGTGTTTACGTTATCAACAGCCTTGAGAACTCCTTTTCCTAGATATCTTTTTTTATCTCCATCACGAAGTTCTACAGCTTCGTGTATACCTGTTGATGCTCCAGATGGCACTGCGGCACGCCCCATTGACCCATCTTCTAATATTACATCAACTTCTATTGTGGGATTCCCACGGGAGTCAAGAATTTCTCTTGCTTCTACAAATTCAATGATACTCATTTACTATACTCTCCTCATAACTTTATACTAAAAATATGGTAGTTTTCTCTAGCATTGTCAAGCTAACGGGTAACTTCTCTTCTATTATACTCTTGCAAATTAGCATTAAATGGATACACTAAGGATATATGGATGAAGAAAACGAGATAAAATATACTCATTTACCCCCTCTTACCGATGAATTCCTCTTTCAAATTATTTTTTGTATGGAAGATCAGGTAAATGATTATTATCTCGATTTAAAGCATCAAAATATTTGTGAGTCTGTTTTTATTGAAGAGCGAATAGAGCATGACTCTGAACGATTTATCCCTCTTCCTGATTGGCTTCCCTCCGATGGATTTCACACGATGGAGAAGTTTGTCTCTACGTTAAGAAACCCTCTTTATCGGGAGAGGCTAAAAGAAGTGTTGCAATCTGGTAGGGGAGTCTTTAGGCAATTTAAAGATGTTCTCCAAGAACAGCCCTCTATTCAGCGTCTTTGGTACTATTATAAAGATAAAGAGATGAGAAATAGGATCACCCAGTGGTATGAATTGCATGATAGTGCCTTCTCTGTGTCGAGGCTCGATGAGAGTGGACCTAAAGATGATACTCTTGATGTGATTAAAGAAGATTTTATAATAAGTGATGATTTCGAATTATATAAAAATAGTTTTGAACAATTTCATGAAATGTGTTTTAATAGATATGAAGAGAAACAGACACCTTACAGGACTCAAGTGTTAAAAGATGTAGAAAAGGCTTGGATGAAGGGTGATGGTGATGAGGTTCTTTTTGCAGTAACAAACGACGAAAATGTTGCAGGTTTACTACTTTACCATTTTGATCTACCTTCGAATGTGGTAGAGGTTAAGGCGTATTTGATTAAAGATGAGTATAAGGGTATTGGATTGTTCCATCTTTTATTTGACTCTTTATGTGAAAGAATGAAGAATAAAGGGGTAGATGACCTGATTTTGCACTATTATGAGGATTCACTACAGATTGAACCCATGTTTAGGGAGATATCGACTAAAAATCTGAAAAAAAGTGTATATTTATCAATTTCATCATGGATAGATTCAGTAAAATGATATATAATCGTAATGAATTGAAGATATAGAAAGGATTTTAAAGCCGACCAGATATATTAATTGTCTAGTTTTTTTTAAAAAATGTAATAAGTTTAAAAAATATAGTATTTTTTGTAACTATTTAATG
>CAYVRR010000052.1:0-14153 GCA_964453215.1 uncultured Spirochaetaceae bacterium
TTATATTAAAGAAAATTATGCACAAAAAATTAGTCTCGATGAGATGGCTGATCTTTGCAATATAAGTTCTAGTTACTTTAGTAAACTTTTCAATAAGCTATTGGGAGAGAACTTTAACAATTATATTAATATCGTGAGGATAAAAAAAGCTTGTGAACTCCTTACAAACACAAGTCTCCCTATCACTGTAATAGCACTCGATGTCGGTTTTGATGATAGTAGTTATTTTAACCAAGTATTTAAACACCTTACAGCAATGACTCCAACCTTTTACAGAGCAATTAACAGAACGCGTGCAGCAGATACTCTATAAGAATATTCCAATTAAATAAAATTGTGTGAAATTACTTCATATATTACATACGAAAACAATTCTTTAACAATTAAAACAACTCATCTCAAATATGATTAACTTCTCTTTATATACTATCAATGAGCAATTCTGATACGATATTTCATCAACAAAAAAGATGGCTGGTAGGTCATCTTTGCTTGTCTGAGTCCTGGGATACCTAAATCTTGCTCTCGATTAATCTCTACAATATGTTCTTTTAGTTCTGATGCAAAAGCTCTGTTTATGTATTGATAGACCCCTTTATATTGAAAGAGAGCTTTTTCTATGTGTACAATGAATCTATTATTATCTTCTTCTCCTAGAGAAAATGCTATTGGGATATCTTTATAATAGAGCACATATCCTTTTAAATTAAGCTCTTCTTGATGCTCTATTGCTAATAGAGTTGCTTCATAATCTTCTACACTAGTCTTGTTTTCTGCCCACTGATCTAGCACCTGTATCATATCCTTTTTTGGAGCAACGTTTGAAGGAAGGAGGACTCTTTCAGGGTGTGCTTTTATAAACTTTTGTGCATGTACTAACTTTTTATGTAAAGCAGGACCTGTGAGTTCTATTAATGATTTTTTATCATAGATATAATCAGCATTATCTCTATCTTCAACTATTTCAAGATGGGGGAAAGAGGTTTCTAGATTTGATTTCCAATTATCTACCTTTTCTTTCGCAATAGTATTAATTTCACTCACTTCATGTGATAAAAGAGTGAGCACTTCTTTTGATGGAAAACCACTAGGAAGAATTGCAAACTTCTCATTAGTCTCCTCTTTTGTTTGAGTGCCAATAAAAATATACCCTTTTTCACCATCTGTATGCACATAAGAGGCAACAGTGAAATCTCTTTTTTTTGTAAATGGATATAAGGAAGCCATCGAATATTCACTAATTCCATAGCGATGTTTAATAAGATAGGGCTGTAGTTCATCTTTGTGGCTCAATTCTAGTGGAATTGATGCTGGGTATTCAGGTATGTTGTCCATAGAGTTCAAGATACTTAATTGGCATGGAAGTGGCAAGTATACTGGAATCTAAAGATGCCTTTTGATATAGTGTCTCTTATGAAAATTCTACTAAAAGTATTGTTATTATCCCTTTTTGCTGCAGTTGTATTTATTCCCAATAATGCAATGGCTTCTTGGGCCTATTGGTCTTTATTTCTCCTTATGTTTGTAATCCTCATTTTGTATTATCGCTTTACCTACTATGTGAGTGAAAAAGATGTAGATAAACAGCGTATAGATGATTACATCGTATCTATGTATATAGCAAAAGTTCCTCCTATGACGAGTGAAGATTTGATACGAGGAAGACTTGTAGTGCATGAGGGTCTCTTTGAACTCTATCAAAAAGGTGTAAAGAGTAATGAAGCAATTACTCGTGTGTGGTCAAGAAAAATTGAAGATATTGCATCTATAGAAACAGGAAAGGTGGTTGGATTACGTAATGGGCTTATTTTTACCCTCAAAGATGGAAAAAAAGAGTCTTTTGCAATATTTTCAGCACAAAAAGCGTATGAAAAGATTATCTCATCCCTAGGGTGGCAAGAGGTATAAGGAGCGACTAATCTATTTAGACTAGTCTATATAAACGATTGTTTTGACTAAAGAGCTAATGATATCGTTTTTCTAACAAGAAGTTGGAGGAACGGTATGAAAAAGGCTCTTTATTTTTTTATCTACATTATATTCACACTTCCCTTAGGCGCTGAATCTATAGAGCTCTATGCTTTTAGTGATGCAATGGCAGTAAAGTCCTTTCATCCAAGTCAAATATATGCTTCTGTTGGGTTTGGCGCCTCTTTACAAGATGAGATTGCAATTGAAATTCCCGTTTCATTCCTTTATGACCAAAGTGGAGGAAAAGAGGCATATATTGATACTTCTGTCAACTTAATTATATATCCTTGGTCAAAAGGTCCCTATCTTTCACTATCACTTATTAGATTAATTACCTTTGTTGGAGATTTCCTTCCAGAAGAAAACTTCCATTATCTTAATGATATAAGTATCGGGTATCGATGGAATTTCTACTCAATCTTTAGTATATCTCCCCGAATTACCCTACGCGATCCTAGCAACATTTATAAAGAGAGCTATGAATATATTCGAGGATTTATTCCAACATTTAGCAAAATAGACTTTTCACTCAATGTACACTTCACAATCACCAATATTATAACCACTAAAAAGGAGTAGGTATGAGGACAAAAACAAAATCAATGTTTACATCAATTATTGCATTGTATCTAATCATCTCTCTCATCGGGTGTTCAATTGCTTGGGATAGCAATCCAAACGATGCTTTCAATAGTGAGGATCTGATAGAGCCGGTAGCTATGAGAGTTGATGAGCAATGGGAGGTAATTGTTCCACTAATTGAAGAGCACGAAGGTGAAATTCAGCGTAATATGCGATCAAGTGGAATCAGCAATGGAACTCAAGTTGTCAACTCTATGCTAGAAGAGGAGAAGGGAGAGGAGTATTTAAGATTTTCGTATGCCCTCTTTAATGGAGAGGACTCTGACACTCTTCTTGCCCTTGCACAAAACCTTATTGAAGAAGATGAGATGAGTGAATTAGAGCAAGAGATTACAAGGGTAAGAAGTAGAACGCTTGAGTTTGGTGCTATGCAATCGAGAGCTCTCCCTTTGAGCCAAAGAGAACCCTTTTTGAGAGATTTACAAAAGCTCTTAACAAAAACAATTGTGTTGATGATAGCAGGAATTGTTTATGCTGCAATCCCAAAAGTAGTCTTTTGGGGTAAAGTAACAGCAGCTGCTGCTGTTGCAATAGCTGCAGGGATTGTAGCTACAACAGTTATGTCTATTTATCGTTATTATAAATATAGTGATAACATGGGAGAATCATTTCAAGAGTGGATCGTTGATGTTACAACCGACCCAAGTGCTGCTTATGCAATTGCTACTTCGATGATAACAGTTGGTAAGACTATGAAAAATGGTCCTGTTGTAACTGGGCTCGTTCTTGTCGTGTTTTCGATTTATAATGTCTTAGATTTAGTAAAACCAATGTTAAAAAAGTATAATTTTAATGCCTAATAAAGATTGTACTCTCTACCTTTGATGCCTCTTAGCACTATGTTAAGGGGCATCAACTTCTATATATCCTCTTGTTGTCCTTTGGTGAATGTGAAATAATGGGAGAAAGTATATTTAGGAGCAGCTTATGTCTAATTTCCCATATCATGAAAAAATATTATCTAGATTCCTACGCTACGCGAAAGTAAATACAATGAGTGATTCCCACGCTATTAATAAAAGACCTTCAACTGATGGACAGCTAGAATTACTCTCTAATTTGTATGATGAGTTAAAAGAGTTAGGAATAACTCAAGTAACATTTGATAAAAATGGGTATGTTGTTGCAAAAATTCCTTCAAATGTTGAAACAAAAACAACAACTATTGCATTTATGGCTCATGTCGATACTGCTGATGATGTGTGGGGAAATGATGTAAAACCACGCGTTATTACCCACTATGATGGCTCTGTTATTCATCTCAATAGTGAATACTCTCTTGATCCAGCTACCCATCCTGAACTTCTTGATGAGATTGGCTCTACTATCGTTGTTACTGATGGCTCAACCCTTTTAGGAAGTGATGATAAAGCAGGTGTCGCTATTATTATGAGCCTTGCTGAATATCTTATGACTCGAAGTGAAGTGAAACATGGAGATGTTGAACTCATTTTTACAAGTGATGAAGAAATTGGCAGTGGCATGGATGCTTTTGATCTTTCCCTCATCGATTCATCAGTGTGTTACACAATTGATGGTAATGGAAGGGGTGAGATAGAAGGGGAGTGTTTTAATGCTGCAACAGTGCAGATAGATTTCAAAGGGGTTCCTTACCATCTTGGAGCAGCACGGGGTAGATTAGTTAATAGTGTTTCAATGGCAAGTGCATTTATTAACGCAATACCTCGTAGTGAAAGCCCAGAAGCAACAGATGGACGATATGGATATTATAGTGTTGATGATATTAAAGGGACAATTGTTCACACCTCTTTATCCTATTACGTGAGGGATTTTGATAAAAAGCACCTACAGCAAAGAATAGATACATTACAAAGTGTTGGAGAAACTATTGAAAAACTTTTCCCTGGTGGAAAGGTATCACAAAAAGTTACCCACTCCTACTCAAATATGGCAGAGGGTATTAATAAAAACCCCCAAGTAATGGAATCCATTTTTGCTTCAGCTAAGGCAATAGATCTGCAAGTCGTTGAAAAGATTATTCGAGGGGGAACAGATGGAGCGCGGCTCACTTCAATGGGTATTCCAACTCCCAATATATTTACAGGTGGGCATAACCTCCATTCACGCTATGAATGGCTTTCAATGAAAGGGGCAGTAGACTCTGCTCGTTTAGTAGAGGAGATCGTCAACTATTGGGTACCATAAAATTATTTCTACTACTTTCATCAATATTTCTCTTATCTCTCATTACACCCCTTTTTTCAATCGAGTCAGATTTTTCTTTAGAGGTGTTAGAAAAAGAGTCCCATAATTTGTCTACAACGCGTGCTGTTGAGTTACAATTAGATAGTAATTACTTTAGTCTCAACATAGTATCACTTTCGATAGATGAAGATCTATTTGCACCAAAATTGGTAGTAACAAGTGATATTATTTTTACACACGAAAGTAAGAGTGAAAATAGGAGACTTTTGTTTGTTGTAGAGCGAAAAGAGGATATAGAGGCATCTTATCTTTCACATCTTGATGAAATACTCCCTTTTGTCTTTAATGCCCTTTATTCTTTAGATACAGAGCCTAACCGTCTCTATGTTGCTACCTCTTCCCCTCTTAGTGCAAAAAGGGAGGATGGTATAAACCCAATTGGAAGAAGGTTCGTTGTAACAGATTATCATAATAAGATACTCTCTTCATATCTTGTCACATCTCTTAATAAAGAATTTATGTTTCTCACCCCCCTTTGGGCAGATCAAGAGATTGTTAGGTATATGAAAATTTCTCCAACACCTTTTCCCTCACTTTCAATTTTGTTCCCTTTTAATTTGAATTCTCTCTCTCTTCAAACATTAGTCGATCTTTTTCCTATATGGGGTGTGGTACGAGTAGAATCGGGCTTAAAAGGAGTGTTTGACTTTACCTCTTCTTCAATTTCACTTCTTGCACAAGTGGGTTTCAAAGGAATTCTCCCGTCGAGTATCTTTTTTTCCAATGATGTATCTCATAAGTGGTACTCTCACTTCGCCATCATTGCGAGAACTCTCTTTTCAATTGGGATGTATATAGATAATGGCCTTAATTTTATGTATGAAAGTAGTATCTCTTTGAATCTACAATACCACATACATGCATCTCTCTCTCTTAGTATAGGGGGCGGGGTTGATTATACTACAATTATGCCAACGCAGAATGTATCTATTGATAAAACTAAAGCTCAGGTAGTGATAGGGTTAACAAAAGTATGGTAGAGTAGGGATACTAATATGAAAAAAAGATTGCAATTAAGCATTATAATTCCCATTCTTCTTGTAAGCATAATCAGCTGCTCCTCTTTTGAGTCTTGGGTTCGCTCTTCACTCGAAGATAAACCTATTTGGGTCTATGAGCCCCAGGTGGCAAGAGACCAAATTGCATTTGTGGGAACAGGAGAGGCTCAAAATAGTACCCTTGCTGAGCTACGATCATATGAATCTATCTTAGAACAAATCTCCCAATATATAGGAAAGGATGTAAGTAAAGAATTTATTACAGAACTTTCTCAAAGAGGGGGAATTGAACGCTATCAATTAAAGATTACTCGTAGATTCATGAGGAAAAATGAGAGTGGAGAGCTTGTTCATCTATTAGCCGTTGCTGATAAATCACTTATCGACAGCGATAGGAGTGATCTCTCTTTAGAAATTGAGAAAAAGAGTAACGAGATAAAAGAGTTACAATCTAAAGCAGCCCTTTTGTTACGAGAAGATAAAGATATTGATGCAGCTACCTTGTATATAAAGATAGCTTCAATAGCCTCTACGATTGTAAGTGAAAGTGGATCTCAATATTACAAGGATGCAACAAAAAGATTATTCTCAATTTTAGATAAGATTACTATTACTTATGAACAAGAATTCTCCAATTCTACCTCCCATTTTTTTCAAGCGAGACGAGGAAGTCGCTCCTTAGCTACAAAAATAGCGCACCTACCCCTTAAAGTCTCCTTTATGGCACAAAATGTTGATGAGAATGAGTATGTCGATACAAAAACTATACTCACAGATAAAAATGGAAGGGCCCTCTTTGTTAATACAAACCCCTCTATGGTCTCATCTGGTGAGATGAATGTTGAGTTAGATATATCACCATTTGAACCCTACTATGCCTCTCTTAGTATTCAAGAGAGAGAAAGAATTCAAACAATTGTTGACTCATCATCAATACGTATTCCATACACACGTAAACTCTCTATCAATACAGATATTGTCCTATTAAGTATCGGAGAATATTCTTTGAAAGGGGAATTATTAGATTCATCCTATATTGAAGATGTTGTGAGCTCATCACTACGTAAACGTGGTATTGTAGCAACTCGTATTGCTCAAACCACCCTAGAGACACAAGAATTGTTATCTATTCTTCAAAACAGATATAAAGGGGCAACGCTCTTTTATGGTAAAAGTGGAATTTCAAGTATTCATGAAACACGGGAAGGATATGCTGTTGTTGTCCGAGGAGAGATTACATTGTATACCCTCCAAGACCAAATAACTCAAAAAACTATCCATGAAGTGAGATCAGTTGGAAAAGGGGCAAGCATACAAGAGGCAACACAAAATGCCTTCGAGCAAGGGGGAACAATTAGTGTCTCCCTTTTAAACCGGCTACTATATTCATCACCTTAACAGGGTCATCACTAATAATTCCATCAACATTACAATCAACCATTTCTTTTACATCAGCTTCTTCATTTACGCTCCACGTTACCACGTAGTACCCTTTTTTATGATATCTTTGTACTAAAAGAGGAGTAATAAGCTCATAGTGTGGCTTCATAACAGTAGGATGAGCTATAAACCTTCCTTGTCCTTTATGGAGATAAAAAGGAACTTCATCATGGGTTGAGTAAATTATTCCAGT
Organism: uncultured Spirochaetaceae bacterium; assembly: GCA_964453215.1. GTDB lineage: Bacteria > Spirochaetota > Spirochaetia > Sphaerochaetales > Sphaerochaetaceae > SABI01. Next base: position 7,471 of record CAYVRR010000052.1, read on the forward strand.
TGGAATGCCTTTTCCTACCACTTTATTCCACCTTCTTATGATAATTGGATTGAAGGAGGAGATCATCACATACTCTTGTAGACGATACTTTGTGATAAGATTATATGTTTTTTCAACAATCTCTTTCTCCCCAAAGGCACTTACCTTTAGCTCAATATCATAGTAGAAATTGTTTCTAAAGGTGCGAAACACTTCTTCTAAGAGGGGAATCTTTCCCTCTTGCAATATAGAAAGATTCCTTAATTCATCATACCTAAGATCTTCTACCCTTTTATCTACCTTTGCTAGACGAGTGAGATTATGATCGTGTATTACAACAATGTGACCACTTTTACACATGTGTATATCGAGTTCAATCCCTTTTACACTATTAGTATAGCAGAGGGTGAAAGAGTCGATTGTGTTTTCAATAGCCCTATCATTATACCCCCGGTGTCCAAACACAAAGGGGGTAGAAAGGGATGGAAAGAGGGTATTACGTCGCATAACTTCTTAATAGAGCAATCTCTTCACTCCATCTTTCAGGAACAGGTGTTTCTAAAATAAGGGGAATGTTGGTAAATCTCTTATCCTTCATGATCTCAATAAATGGATACATACCAATATTTCCATCCCCTAGTGGGGCATGTCGATCTACTTTAGAATTATATTCACTTTTAGCATCATTAAGGTGCATTCCCATCAACTTATCAAAACCTATAAGATGGTCAAATGAGTCTATTGTGTTGTGAAAATTCTCTTCATCTCTAATATCATACCCTGCAGCAAATATGTGGCAGGTGTCGATACAAACTCCAACTCTATCTTTCATGACAGATTTATCTATAATATAGGCAATTTCTTCAAAGCTTCTCCCTAAAGCAGACCCCTGCCCAGCAGTAGTTTCTATCACAGCATAGACTCCCTCTACTTCTTGCAGTGCTTCATCAATAGCTTTAGCAATCAGATCCATGGAACCTTTTTCATCAATTTGCTTCAGGTGGGCTCCAGGGTGAAAGTTTAGTCGATCAAGACCAAGATCTTTAACCCTTTGCAGCTCATCAATGAATGCGTTTGTACTAATTCGCCGTTTTTGGTTATCTGGATTTCCTAAGTTAATAAGATAGCTATCGTGAGTGAGAACTTGAAAAGGACTAAATGATGCCTTTTTTATTGCTTCTTTGAATAAATCAATACTCTCAAGTGTTAATGGGGGTGCTTTCCATTGTTTTTGGTTCTTTGTAAAGAGGGCAACAGCATTTGCCCCAATTTCAACTGCTCTCTCAATTGCTTGGTGAACTCCACCACTCGCGCTGACATGTGCTCCAATATAATGCATACTAACTCCTAAAGGTAAAAGATAGGCAATTGCAAAAGGGTTGTCAATCAACTCATCCTCATGGTAAGTTCATGCAGTGATTCTTATCACAGGAGGAATGGATTGAAGAAAGAAGCTGATCATAAAGGATTACTACAAACACCTGGAGATGAGTGTTACGGATTTATTCTTGAATCTGTCGATGTCTTAGATGATTATCATGGGTATGGGTACCAATTTCGACATAGAATTACTGGAATGAGTGTGTACCACATACAAAATGATGATAAAGAGAATTTTTTCTCATTTATCTTTAAAACTCCACCACAAGATGATTGTGGAACAGCACACATCATTGAACATTGTGTCTTGGCAGGATCAAAAAGGTATCCAGTAAAAGATCCCTTTATGTCCCTATTAAAGGGAAGTGCACAAACATTTATGAATGCAATGACATACCCCGACTACACTGCTTATCCAGCAGCATCTCCTGTGAAGAAAGATTTTCAAAATCTTTTTAAAGTCTATGCTGATGCGGTCTTTAATCCTCTTTTAAGAGAGAATACATTTAGGCAAGAGGGGATACGAACAGTCGTTGATAAAGATGGGTCGCTCAAATTTGATGGTGTTGTATTTAATGAGATGTTAGGTGAATTAAGTGATCACGATTCTATTGTATCAAGAGCTGGCATAAGAGCCCTCTATAGCGACACTCCCTATTTTTATGAGTCGGGGGGGGATCCTGAACACATTATCTCACTTACCTACAATAAATTCTTAGGCTACTACTCCACCTACTACCACCCGAGCAACTGTAGGCTCTTCTTATATGGAAACCAAGATGTTCATGAGCAACTCGAGTTTCTTGATGAAGTTTATTTGAGTGATTATTCCCAAAAGACGAGCTCTGGAGCATCTCCATTAGCTACAAAATGGAAAAAAGAAAAAGAGATCATAGCTTATGCTCCTACCTTAGAAGATACAATTGATAAAAAAAATGCCTCTGTAACAATAAACTGGGCAACAACCCTAGTAGAAGACCCTCTTGAAGTAATTACCCTTACAGTGCTTACAGATATCTTGTTAGGAAATCCAGGGGCACCTTTATATAAAGCAATTATTGATTCTAAGTTATCGAAAGATATCTCCCAAGTTTCAGGTATGGATACAAGCTTTAGGCAAATGCCTTTTACTGTTGGTTTTAAAGGTATTAATCCTGAGAATGCTGATAAAGCAAGAGAGCTCATTTTTGATACATTAAAAACATTAGTAAAAGAGGGGATAGATTACCATCTAATAGATAATGCTGTAAAAAGTCAGGAATTTGCATTACAAGAGATCTCAGGGGCAGTTCCCATGGGCCTAAGGGCAATGGGGCGCATTGTGAGGGGATGGTTACAAGATAATCCTCCTCATATATCTTTAAGGATAAAAGATGCCCTAGATGCACTTAAAGAAAAAATTGCAGATACATATGTTGATGAAGGACACCTCTTTGCAAAACAAGTAACTCCAAAGGGTATGGGCTACTTTGAAATGTGGATTGAAAAAAATCTCCTACAAAACCCCCATTATTGCACCCTTATTGTAAAAGGAGATAAAGAGTACCAAGAGAAACTTCAAAAGAAAATAGATACTCGACTTGCAGAAATTCAAGCAATGAAAGGGAAAGATGGAGTTGCCCTCCTAAAAAAAGAGAACGAAGAATTTGACCTATTTGAGAGTGAAAAAGATAGTGAAGAACTTTTAGCTACCATTCCTCGCCTTACGAAAGAGGATGTAAATGAACCTATTAAGAGACTGCCTCAACACCAAGTACTTGTTCAAAATGTCCCTCTTTTCATTCAAGAGATGGAAACAAATGGGATTATCTATACTGATGGGATAATTTCCCTCTCCTCTTTAGATGATGATTATTATTTTCTTATTCCTATGCTCACAAGAATGCTTCACATGGTTGGAGTTGGGGATGCAAGTTATAGTGATGTTGCGAAAAAGGTGAGAAAACACACCGGAGGACTTCACTTCTTTATTGAAACAGGAACAGTCTTAACTCGTCCAGACGAAGGTGTTATTGCACTAGGATTTAGAATGAAGTGCCTCACTCGCCAGTATAAGGCTGCATTAGAGTTACTTCACAATCTCTTTTTAGAAGCACGGGTGAATGACTTAGAGCGCATTCAAGCTGTAATAGAAGATCTTAAAAGTGACTTTGAGTCTAATGTAAGTTCTTCTGCCCATATGTATGCAACTCAAAGAGCCTCATCCCATTTCTCTACACTATTAGGGATGAATGAACGATTTAATGGACTTGATCAGTGGGATTTTTTAAAGAGCATTGATTGTGACAATTTAAGTCTCCTTAATGAAATTGGGCTAAAACTAACTAATTTGTTAAAAACCCTTATAGACCAATCCCGTTTCACATTGCACCTTCTTTCATCTCCAATTGATAGTGAGGAGGCAAAGATGCTTACTAGCGAGTTTATTGCTTCCTTACCAAGTAATTTGCATGTAGGTGAAGTTGATGTGTATAGCAATGTTGAAGAACCTGGTGATTTTCAAATTACAGAACTTTATAAAACTCCATCATCAGTGAGTTATAATTCTATTGTATTTCCTTCATCTTCCCCCTTTGACCCTCTACAGGTACACCAAACTATTCTTATGTATATTCTCACGACAAACCATCTTTGGGAGATGGTACGGGGAGTTGGTGGCGCGTATGGGGTGAGTGGACAGATTGACATGTTAGAGCGACTTGCGAGTTTCCAGTCTTACAGAGACCCCCGAATTAATGGGACAATCGATGACTTTTATGCTTCGTTACGTATCGTAGAGGAAGTTGGAGTTGATCAGAGTATTATTGACCTTGCCATTGTTACAATAATTAGTAGAGAATTGAGACCATCGTATCCACAAAGTGCTGGAATGATTGCTTTTAGAAGAGCACTTTATGATATTAGTGATGAGTTTAGAGCAATGAGAAGGGAGATCGTGTTAGAAACTACCCATCAAGATATGAAAGCTGCTGCCTCTAGGCTGCTTAAGAGCATGAGGGAGAAGAACTCTTGTGTAGTTATTAGTGGAGATAAGATTCTATCTAAAGAGAAAGATTCAGAATTATTGCAGCGTAATGAGATAAAATCTCTTACTCTTTAGAATTTCCTTTAGCAATTGTTTCACCCCATATCTTTTCAAGGCGTGAGAAGGTTTGGGGTTGTCTTAGTTTTAAGACAACACAACTACGAATTGAAGCATTCCCTTTTGCAATTTCTTCACTTAAGATTTTACAACTAGGATACCCACATAAACCACAATCTATTCCAGGAAGAGCACTCTCTATACGGTATGCTTTTTCTAATCTCTCTAATGCTTTTGTAAGGTCAGTATCATGGTGAGTTGAGTGTTTTGCTTCAAGGCGGTCAACCTTTAAATCTCTTATTAAGTATTCAGATAGAGATTGGATCTTTTTCACAATATCAAGTGGTAGGGATGATGGATGTTTCGATGCTTGGTATTTAATCCTCTCTGTTGCTAAAAAGCGATTTCTAGGAGTTAATACACCACCTGTACACCCTGTTGCACACGATCTGAGTTCTAAAAAATCTATCTCTACATGTCGCTCATCTTCAACTAACTCTAAAAATTCTATCACATTGTGAATTTCATCAATTGCAAGGGTTCTCGTACTCATCCCTTCACTTTCACCTTTAATTAAAGACCATAAAAATGCCCTCTCTGTAGCCATTGGAATGGGATGATTCCTCTCCCTCTCTTTATTTCTACTAGACTCTTTACCGACAAGATCATAGAGCATATTACAAAGGTAATCTAAGTTAAGGCCCCCTTGAATTAAGCCACTAGTATCAGAGAGGGGAGTGAGAATCTGGGCTACTTTTGCAGCACAACCACTTACATAAAAAATGCCAATATCTTCACTTTTTACCCCCTCTTGCTCCAATAATAGTCGTGCATAGAGAGCTGTTATTTGCGATGGAGTTCGTAATAAGTTTACATGGGGTAACAAAGAGGGGTAGTTGAGTTGGATGAGGTTTACAATAGCTGGGCAGTATGAAGAAATTACAGGCTTCTCATCAGCATAGACACTCATATTATTTCCGAGGGCTGAAAGGATATCTACACCAAACTCTCCATAATAGACTTCAGTAAATCCTAACGTGTAAAGGGCGTTAATAATACTTTGTTCACTCACTTCTTCATCAAACTGTCCAATTAAGGTCGTTGGAATTATAACAACTCTATGGTGGTAAGCGAATATTTGATTGAAATTCTCTTGTTCAATTACAATAGCTTTATGGGGGCAAACATCCATGCATTGACCACAATCAATACACTTATTGCTATCAACAACTGCTTTTCCATTGATAATACGAATAGCATGAGATGGACACACCTTCATGCAGTGGGTACACCCTTTGCACTTATTGATATCAACGGTGAGAGAGTGGTGAAATATTGAAGAATTTGCCATAAAGTGTAATCCTTATGAGATAAAGAAAGTAAGAGTTAAAATAGTTGGTGAGTTAGCTCCTGTTTGAATATCTAATATGTCACTATTTTTCTTTATATTAGATAATCCCATACCTGCACCAAACCCCATTTCTCTCACCTCATCAGTTGCTGTTGAAAACCCTTCACTCATAGCTTGGTCTAGATTTGGGATACCAGGACCTGTGTCGGCGATAATCAACTCAACTCTCTCTTTTGTGATATCACATTCAATTGTTCCCCCAAATGAGTGGGCAACAATGTTTACTTCCCCTTCATAGAGTGCCACAATGATTTTTTTTATTAACATTGGATCAATATGTAGTTGCTTTAAGACTTTCTTGACGGCACTTGAGACAGATCCTGCTGTAGAAAAATCTTTTGCCTTTACATCGTATTGTAAATGCATACTTTTATTTCTCCTTAATAAACTGGCTTTAAGCCAGAGGAGAAAAGAAGTCCACTTGTTTTAAACATTGAATATTTGGTGGTAATGAGTGTTATATCATGCTCCCTTGCCATTTGAATCATAGTCTCTGTGGGGACTTTATTCCGAACAAACAATATTTGGCGAATGTCTGACATTTCAGCAGTCCTAATCGATTGGTTATTTGAGAGCCCTGTGATTAAGAGGATATCATCATCAAGAAGGGTGAGAACATCACTCATTAAATCAGATGAAAAACCATGAATTACATTTCGCTCAATATCATCCTCTCCACACAAAATTTCACCATCTACTATATTTACTATCTCTTTTAATGTCATATATTCTATCTCCGGTTGCGCCATTATAACACATACTATCCATTAAGTCACAAATTAATAGTAGCGACTTTTATTGAAATTTATGGTAGCGACTTTTATTGAATAA
>CAYVRR010000053.1:0-14113 GCA_964453215.1 uncultured Spirochaetaceae bacterium
AGCTTTTGGATATGCGCATTGATGGATACAACGATACCTATTCGATTCAGGATTTATTCCCTGTACGCAACGAGCTGGGAGAAATTTCTGCTCCCGTGCTTTTTAAGAACTATCAACGGACTTGGGAAGAGCGACAGAAGGCCAATGGGGTGAAAGTTCATTCCAGTTTTGCCCTTGCTTCCTTAGGTGCACTTGACAGCACCTACTTTGAAAGCCAGGCACGAAAGCAGTTTGAAGTTGACAACCCCCAAAGCGATACCAGCGTAGTGCTCTTTGGACACACCCACGTCCCATTTTTCTACGACTATGGCAATGACCACTACTACGTAAATACCGGTACTTGGATTGACCACAACCTCAATTATAAAGAGAAGGATGGTAGCCTCCTCAGCAGGACGTTCGCGGTGGTGACCACCGGGCCTTCTTCTACTGCTGTTGATATCTATCAATATCAAGAGGATGGTCGGTTGCGCGATCTCAAGAGCCAATTGCTCGCTGACCATGAGATATAGTAAGTCTCCAAATTGACTGCTACCTTCATCGTAAGCTTCTTAATCAGGAGGCTTACGATGAATAAGCAGTATGGTAAAGAATAAAAGAAGCAATTAATTGCTGAATGCCAACAATGGATAGAAGAAGGTAAGAATATAAGCTCTTATCCTCAAGAAAGAAGTGTTCCTAAAGGAACATTGTACTACTGGGTTCAAGTGAGAAAATCAAATACAGCCGCACCGAAACCATCACTAGTACACATCCATTGGGTTCGAACAGAAACTAAGATAGGCTCTGTTTCTTATTTTTTTAGTAGAAATGAGATGTGGCTCATTATCTTTTGTGTGTAATGACGGCTATAGTCAAGAATTAATTGAAGCTACACTAGTTTTCATTAAAAATGTGTGCTCTATTATGATCTTCTCACTTCATCAATATGAATTTTTTCGTGTGCAGTAAAAAAACCGATATGAGGATAGGGGAACTTACTTCCTTCTATAAAGTCTACCCCAATGTGAAATTCCATCGGGTTTGGATTCTTCTCAGAAGGTAACATCTCTCCATTGGTTACACGCCTAGGCTTTGTTAATTCAAGAGCTGTGGTAAGATATCTGGTTGGGAGAAATTATTCTTTCATCAAGCTAAGATACCAAAACAGTGCCATAATTATCTAACCTGAGTACCACTATTTATTATCCACTATATTAGTCTACCCACTCAAAACAGTGAAAAGAATTTTACTTGATTTTTACAAGGGTAAGATATTTATATAGATGAGAACCTTCTTTTAAGAACGTTAAGGTCGTCTTTTTAGTATGATGTATTTCAACAATAGTAGATGAAATGTATTCATCTCACTTTTACCTTGATGAATACGTATAAGGATAAGATAATCTTTCTCTCTTATAATTTGCACTACATATAGACGAGCTGTTAATTATGAACTTGGCACAAGAGCCTTTAGCCCTTTAAAATAGATAGAGTGAGCATATACATCACTTGATGTGTAGATAATTTCATCTTGAATATCATTATCATAGAAAGAAAAAACGGTAACAGTGTTGTTTTTAGGATCTACATGCCAACACTCTTTAATCCCACTTTCCATATAGAGTCCAAGCTTTCTCACTCGATCATTGCTTCTATTGTGAGAAGAGAGGATTTCCACAACTAAGGTGGGAATTCCTTTATACCTATCTTTTTCATTCACATCTTTTTCATAATCGCATAGCACCATAAGGTCTGGTTGCACCACATTAATATTATCATCTATTTCTTTACTCTGATGTAGATTTCTTTTACGAATGAGCTCTATATCAAAAGGAGATAGAAATGGACTACAACCAGGTATATCTTGGAAGTAGTTTCTAAACTCAACGTGAAAATCACCAATAATCTTCTGGTGAGTAAAACTTGGTGAAGATAATTGGTACACGACCCCATCGATGAGCTCATATCGCCTGTTACTATGTTCAGTTAGTTCAATAAAGTCACGATAGCTTAACCCCTCTTCTTTTTTGCACCTTGTGCCATACTGTATTACTTCTTCCCCTACCAACAACGTATCAAGGCCATGATTACTTCCACTTAGTACAGCCTGAAATACACCATTACGAGTAATGATCACAGGTTCAACACTACACATTCGTAGATACTTCCCAAAATTATTCTGTACATCTGTCGCTGTCACTACCATAAGATCCTCCTAGTGAAATTATCTCATGCCTATATGAAAAGTATATCAAGAGCCTTAGCTAATCGCAACAATATTAGCTAACCTTTGTTAAGACATCTCTTACCTATTAAAAATAGTAGATAGGTATTTCTAAATGTATATTCTCTTACCAAAGGTGTAACATATGAGTTCTAATTTAAACTTTTTATTGTTATGCTCACTAATTTCCTCATCAATTTATTCAATATTTTCACTAATAATATGATAGAAACTGTCAAATTCTGACAGTTTCTGTCATATATTGTGTTGCAATAATATACGATGAGATTTTTATTATGTGAGTAGCTCTTCTTTAAAAAGGGAGGGAAGGGTAGCAGGATTTATTATATCACGTATTTTTTTTTAATGGGTATCTAGACATGTGTTATACACACATAGGATAAGAGTAACTTGTTTACCCTTTTTGTGCTAAAGTTTATCTAATTGTTTGAGAAACACTTCTTTACTCCAGAGATTAATCGATACCTGTTCGAGTGGTGGTATGAACCTTCTGACATCTTTTGCAGCTTCTAGCCAGTCAATATTGCTAATTTTATTGTAAAGGGCATTATAAAGCCAAGAATGGTCGATTTGTATCTTTGTACTTTTCCAAGGTCCCGTTTGGTACAAAGCCTCCTGAAGGTAGTTGTAATTGATGGGAGTTCTATGAGATGTGTACCACAAAAAATCATACCAGTCTCGCCCTTTCACATAATTTCTGCATAACAAGGCATGAATCTTGCCTGCAAATAAGGTAGCCATGTTTTGTACAGTAACTGATGATAGATATGGGAAATCGATATATTTTATTTCATTAATGCCCCCTAATGGAGGATTTGTATCTACTTCCAACTTAATACGAATTTTTCCGAGTTGTGACGTTTTACCTGCATAATGCAGTGTCAAAATATTACAAAGAGCCTCATCTTTAAGGAAAGCAAGCTTGGTGATAGAGTCAGTATTACTTCTATCAGTAACTTCCATGTGGTAACCAAATGCTGTCACATCGAGTATCACTTGATTCAGATATTCGTTCCATAAAAAATGAGGATTAGGTTCTAAAAGTGAAAAATCAAGATCCTCACTGTAGCGATTAAGTCCATAAAAAATACGTAAACAGGTTCCTCCTTGGAAAGATGCTTTATTAAAAAAATCAGTTCTTCCTAAAGATGCAAGAATTACTTCTTGAGTTATTTCTCGTAAAGCCTGTTTCTCTTCAAATTCAGAAGTAGCTGAAGTAAGTTTTCAATTTTTCTTCTATCATTCTTATACTCATAAAAATAACTCCTTTTTTAATCCCGCTAGAAACCTATTGACCCGGCGATTTGTATAATTCCCTTCTAATTCAAGAAAGTTGAATCTTGTAATTTCAGATAAGCTCCCTTTATCAATCCAAAGAGACTCTATAAGAGGTTCACTTGAAGTCCACTCTAGATGATGTAAATAGACATAATCGGCAAGAGCTTTTAAAGGTGTGGCTTGAAGCCATACATTATTTGAATCATCCTGCATCCTTTCAACACCAGCAAAAAGCATTTTTTGAGGAACTTTTTCGCATTGTAAAGTGTCCAACAGGAGTTGCAAATTCTTTAAAAGAATGTCCTGTTACGGCAGTAATTGTTCTAACAGCCTCAGGAACCTACATTCAGTTACTTAAAGCAGACTCGAGACTAATGTAGGAGAGGGGGAAAATCATGTGTGACACAGAATAGGGGTTTAATGTGCCTTTTCGGTAGTGTGGATTGAGTGTGTAAAGTCCTCTTTTAATCCTAATAATATCACCATCAGCGATGGCTCGCTTGACCAATGAGTATCGAGTATTTTCTGAAAAAGGAAGAAGTACAGATATTTCATGAGTTGAAAATACTGGCACTGGTACTTTCTCAATAATCATTTTCACTAATCTATTCATTCATCCTCTTTATACCCTTTTTTTATGATAGAAACTGTCATTTACTGACAGTTTCTCTCATTTATCTTATGTTGTGTTATTGCAAGAAAAATATTCAACCAATCAATCACAAAATCATTAAAAGGTTTATCCATGAAGAACACTATCAATCCACCTCTCTACTATCTCATGATTTTCTGAGTTTACTAGTAGGTCCCTATATTTGACAAATAGATCTGATAAAATTTCATCTTTACGTTTTGGAACTTGCTCAGTAATAAATTCATTACCCATTAGCCAATTAGTGAGAACTTCTTGATATGAGCTGCTTAATCGTTGGATTCTTTTATCTTCTATTGCTTCGAGTAGCTCTTTTCCTTTAACTCCATCTTCTCCTACAACCTCTATTATTTGATCCCAGTAACCAGCATTTCTATTTAATGGAAGCTCTGGATCATTTAGATCACTTTTTGTAAGAACTCTACACCTACCTATGCGTGTAAGAGATTGTGCTCTTTGTAGAAGTGAAAACCTTTGTTCTAGCACAGGATCTTTGTGATGGTGAAGGGATGCCATTATTTGACCAATAGCACCTAATCCTCTCATCAAATAGGAAGAGAGGGTGACGGAGTCTTTAAAGAAGTGCCATGAATGGAGAGACTCAATTGATTGAAAGAGGGAAGGAGAGGGAACTGATAAACTATTTCCATATTCATAGTAGTTTTCAATAACAGGTGGTAGATAGGTAGGTGTATAGGTATGTGAAATTAGTGGAGCATTGTCCCTTTTAAACCCACGAAAAGTATCCTCTAATTGAATAACTGTGATAGATTCATTTGTTGCACTTGTGAGTTTTTCAACTTCATCGCGTTGCGCTGTAAAATAGAATACCTGACGCTCTTTTGCAATTGTTGCAATGATGTTTGTGATGTGGTGAGCTTTTTCATCATCACTATTTGCAAGTAGTTCATCAAGGAATATGGGAAGGCGTACACCACTAGTCTCTTCCTGTAGCGTAATAAAAGCCATACGAATAGAGAAGAGGAGCTGAATTTTTGTTCCACTCGATAATTCATCTACTTTGAAGTTTCTCATTTGAACTGTATCGGTTACAAAAAAGCCATCATCATTCGCACTAAGCGTATAGTGGTAGTTGGTAATTTGTTCTAACCAATTACTTGCTTCAGTGAGCACTTGTGGGTGGAATGTGTGTTCACTCTCTTCTTGTATACTCTTTGAGATAGAATAGATCATATTCTGCATCACTTCTTTCTCCCTCAACTCATCTAATTCACCTAATGCTGCTTGATACTCCTGTTCACTGGTGGAAAGTTCATGTGAACTCGTTAATCTTTTATACGTCGCTTGTAGTCCTCCAAGAATAGTGGAGAGGGTAGTAACTTCCTCTAACTTCTTCTCTATGAGATTAAGTTCAGTATCAAGGTCCTCTACTCTAGTCGTTGTTGATAATTCTAAGGAAGAGGGATGAACAGAGGCTCTTCTTTCATACTCTTTAGTGAGATAGGAAATTTCTTGTATCAATTCATTATACTCACTTACTTGAGAGGTGAGTTCTTTTACACGCACTTCATCTCCACAGGGGATGTGGATACTCTTATAAAACTCATCGATTGCTAGAAGAGAGGCTTCATGATTCTTTTCCAATATTTTGATACGAGTGGTGACACTCGTAAGCTGTTTGTGTAAAGCATGAGACTCATTCACTCTTTGTATAAGACTTTCACTCATCACTTTTAACTCAGTAAAATCATCAGTGTCACTATCGAGCTCTTTTTGTAATTGTAAGATAGCTTCATTTTCTTTATCTCTTGCTGCTTTTAACGCATCTTTTGCTTTTTTTTTGTGAATTTTATAGGTGCTCCAATAATCTAGCCTCTGTGCAAAATGAAAGAACTGCGCCCCTTCTAATCGTCCTTCATGTATAGGTAGGTTAAGAGCTCTAACTGCCTCTTTCCACTTCTCACTCCAAGTAGATAATTCATCTCTAGCTTCTTCTACCTTTATTGTTTGATTGCGGATCTTCTCATTTCTTTGCTGAGCTATAGAGTTGTGTTCTATCATCTCATTAATAGTAAATAGAATTTCGGTCAATTGTTTCGCATCCCAACTACGTGGAAGAGTGAAATTAAGGGTAGTGAGCATCTTCTCTAACTCTTTTTGAGATTCGTTGAGTTGTTCTGTTAACCTCTTATACTCACTATTATGAGTGAAGGCAGCGTTACTTATAACAAATAGGATAAGAGCTATTATTCCAGTTCCTATTGAAATAAGTGGGTGTGAGAAACTCACCATTGGGGTGATACCAAGAAGTAAGATTGCTGAGATAAGTAGGGCTATTGTAGCTTTTTTTCTATTAGGGATAGCATACTTAGAAGTTGCTTTATGGGTGTACCACAGTGTGAGAAAATCAGAAGTTCGGATTAAGAGAGTTTTTAGCTTATTAGTATCTTGAAGTATCTCTTCTTCCTTTCCTAGTAGAGAGAGAAAGCGAGAAGCGGCATCAACTTTACACCTAATTGGTTCACACTCCGCAGCCAATTGTTTTAAAGCTGTGATGTGATCTTTCAATAGAGCCTCTTTTGGCCCATTAGCAATAAGCCACGAATGCTGACTTTCCCACTCATCTAATGTGCTAGAAGATTCAATGAACTCTTTTTCACACTCTTTTCGTATCCCCACTCGATGATTACATTCATCAAAGATAGTTTGAAGACGCTTTGTAAAGTTAATATCGTTAATCTGTTCATCTGTAACTGAGCAAGAAGCTAACTCTTGAAGAAGTCTCTCCTTCTCATCTTTCATATCATTAAGGTCTTTTGTAGCACTCTTTTCAATGCTCTTAAGTTCGTTTAAACGGGAGTAAGATGATAAAGTTATATACTCAATAGAAGGGTGGAATCTCTCTAATTTCTTTTGCAGCTCTTGAATACGGGTGAGTGTTTCAAGTAATACTTGTGCCTCTATTATCGTATTCTTTTGTTGAGTGAGTTCTTTTGACTCTTCTATCTCTTTTTCTATTTTTACTATCTCATCTTGAATATTTCGATATTCTTTTTGATCCTTTATAATCTCTTTTACTCTTTGTTCACTCATTCTTACTTTTTTAGTCAACAAATTATTACTTTTAGTAAAAGAGTTACTTCCACCAGAATCAATAGTTGCCTTTTTAATATCGATGCCCCCCTGCATCTGGTTGAGTACTACTTGTAAAAATGTGTCAGCATTTCCATCTTTTTCTTGTAATAGCTCATGGAGGGGAAACCAATAACTATCACTTAACTCATCATTACGACCAGGAAGTGGAATGTTTTTATTGCCATCAAGCCTTATTTGTTCTAGATGTCCTAAGTTTAGTTGTAACTTCCAAAGAGAGGAAGGACTATAGAGTGTCCCTGTAGCTATAATGTGTTTACCACTAGGTGTGTTCCAAAGGATAGCCCTCATAGCGCGAGAGAGGGTAGATTTTCCTATAGCGTTTGGTCCCCAAATCACATTAAGGGAAGGGCCAAGATTCTCTATTCTTGGAAAAGATGAGGGGCCAAACCCTGGGCTTTGTATCAAGGAAATATCTTGTAGGTAGTATGAGTTATTCATTTTGCCCCCTCCATACTTTGAAGCATCGAGTAGAGTAATTTCTTTCCAGCTCGCAGTACTAACTTCTTATACTCGTCATCAGACTTTTTCTTATTGTGGCTACCAAGCATAGCATAAGATGGTTCATTGAAACTTTTCTCTTCAATTCTTTTATATTCATCTACCATTATAGAGATCTCTTGTTCATCAATCAGTTTTTTAGCTAAAAGAGAGATTACACCAGGGCTTGTAGAAAGGGAAACTAAGTCAACATCGAGTGTCGTGTTGTCAATAATGGAACCATGTGGGCAGATTGTACATTCCCCCTCTTGAATTGTTAAGGTTTCTAATTCTTCTTTGTTGAGGATTGAAATGTCGAGGGATCTGTTAATAGTTCCAGTTAAGGTAATTGAGCAAAGAAGTGTTCCTGTGAAAGAGAGTTCTTTAGAAAAAGAGCGAAGGGAATTGATCATAGTCTCTCTTATTTCTTCTATAGTTTCAGCTCCCTCTATATGTATTGTAATATTCTCATAGCGATATGGGCATAATTGTATAAATTCAGGTTTTTTCCAGGACCCAATACTCTCACCTTCTAATAGCCACACTCCATGAGCCCCTTTTTCACTGCTATCAAGTGCGTAGGGGGAGCCACAGTAGAATGCTTTATCACTAAGAACTTCCCCTTTGTGGATATGACCTAATACCCATAAGGGAATGGGTAAGCTTTCAAAGTTCGATAAGGAAACTGGAGCGTAGTTACTCATAGTTGATAAGTCACAATGAAGGAGTCCTAAAAGAGTGAGAGGGGAGTTAGTAAGTTTTTTATCAAAATTGTTAAATGGATTAAAAGAGGTGTGTTTCATAGCAAAAGACCAACCAATGAATCTCACCCCCTTATAATCAATATAATCCCATTTATCCCCAAGACCTAATATAGTGATGTTTGTATTGTGCTTAACAAGGCTTGGAAAGACTGAGTAGTCATGGTTTCCGCCAACAGCAATTACTTTAATTCCTGAGTTTACTAATTTCTCTAATCCATGGGTTAAAGGCCCATATGCTTCAAACCACACTTCTTCTTGTTCAACAACATCTCCAGAAAGTACAAGTACATCAACGTGTAGCTCTATTGCTTTTTCTACAATAGCTATCCAACTTGCTGAGCTTGAAAAACTCTCTTCACTAAATTGAGTTGGCTTTCTTCCTATGTGAATATCTGAAGTTGCAAGTATTTTCATAACTTTCTCCCATACCAAGACCTTTTAAATCTCATCATAGTGTATCATATTATGAAAGAAGGGGGAAAAGAGATGAAGATAGTTGGTTTTAATGGAAGTCCTCGTATGTCGGGAAATACTGCCACAATATTAAAAGAGATTCTTAAAGGGGCAAAAGATGCGGGAGCTGAGGTTGAGTATATTGATCTAGCTTCCCTTACCATAAGTGGATGTATTGGCTGTGAAAGATGCCGAGTTGATAAAACATGTACCCAGTTTAATGATGATATGATCCCTCTTTATTTATTAATTGAAGAGTGTGATGGGATCATTCTTGGCTCTCCTACTTACAACTATACAATGACTCCTTGGATAAAAGCTTTTATAGATAGACTCTATCCGTACTTTGATTTTACTCAAGAGCGCCCTGGTCCTTATTCCTCTAGGTTAGCTAATAAAGGAAAAAGAGCTCTTATTTTTGGAGTGTGTGAACAACTAGATGAGCAAGAGATGCAATACAATGTGCCCCTCATGGCCAAAGCCATGAAAGTAGTGGGATATGAAATTGTAGATACTCTTTACTTCACAGGGCATTTTAAGGCAAACTCAGTTTCTCATACTACTAAAGATCTTTTTAAAGCATATGAGGCGGGAAGAGATTTTGTTACGGGGTAAGCTTTTTTAATCTATCTCTATAAGGAAATTGGAAGAATGGAGTTTGTGTTTTCAAGGTGTATTAAACGGAAATTCTTGTGTCTGTTAATACATCTTTCTCACAGCTCCTTTGCTTCAAACCAAGATGGCAATACCTCTAGGAGTTCTAAGAATATAAACGTGTTGTTATTCTCTTATCTAATACAAAACAGCTAATTAAGCAGATAGTATTGCAATCTATCCATAAATCATGAAAGATAGGTAAGATACATCTTTGTGTGATACGCATAAAGCTTCATAAAAAGAAGAATCTACTTTAAACATACATATAAAAATATTAGATAAGGATGATGTAGGTATGAGTGATGAATTACTAGATAAACGTCTTATTGCTGCTAAAGAGGTAGCACGCCTTGCTGGAGAGTTGATAACACAAGATCCAGCAGAGCAATCAAACCTATCCTATAAGGGAAAAAGTGATATTGTTACTTTAATGGATGTGAAGTGTGAAAAGTTTATTAAAGAGTATCTTCATGAACTCTTTCCATTAGATAACTTTTTAGGGGAAGAAACTGGTTTAGAAAAACATGGCAGTGGAGGCAGGTGGATAATAGATCCAATAGATGGAACGAGCAACTATGTCCATGACCTACCAGGATACACTATCAGTATTGCCTATGAAGAAGAGGATTTTAAGCCAATCATTGGAGTTATCTATTGTCCATCTCAAAATGAACTCTATTATGCGCAAAAAGGGAAAGGAGCTTTTTGTGATGGAAAGCAGATATTTGTCTCTTCTGTCTCACACATTCATGAAGCCCTTACTATTACCTGCCCCCCTTTAAGGAACCCAGAATTAATACCCAGTTTCTTGGAAGTTTTTGAGACAATTAGTTTTGAAACAGGGGATTTAAAAGATTTTGGGTCAGCTGCTCTTCACTTTGCCTATCTTGCTAGTGGCAAAGTTGATGGTTTTTTTGAATATGCCCTAAATTACCACGATGTTGCAGCTGGTTTTGTATTGGTGAGTGAAGCTGGTGGAATTCATTCATACTTTGAACCTGTTGAAGAGCATTCATTTAGTGGGAAAATTATTGCCACCAATAAATTACTTCACCCTTACTATACTTCTCTCATTGAAAAAGTTGAGAAAAAGTATACTTAAAAAGATTACTACTCACAGAGGAACCTCTTTATTTTTACTTATTGCAGTAATAATAAAGAGGTTCTTGTTGTTTGAAGTAAAGAGTACTTCACAGATGATGGCAGAGACACGACTACTCTTACTTATATAATTTTACTCATCTACTAGGTTGAACTTGGTTAATCTGTAGGGCTAGGAATTGCTAATCTATCGAGCCAGGATTATTATTAGTGAAGAGAGGTCTTTTCCTCATGGTTAATAAAACATATCTTAATAGGTTGATAGATAAGAAAATTAGACAATATCTTTTGGCTTTTGGTGCCATCTGTATAGAAGGTCCTACATGGTGCGACAAAACAATGACAAGCCTGTATCACAGTCAAAGTAGTTTTTATGTTGGTTCTCCTCATGGAAATTTTAGTAATAGATCTTTGGCTCAAATGGATCCCACCTTAATTCTAGAAGGCAATACGCCTCGTCTAATCGATGAATGGCAGGAAGTGCCTTCTATTTGGGATGCTGTACGAAGCGAGGTTGATAAGAGAGGAGATACGGGGCAATGTATACTAACAGGATCTTCTCATCCCCAAACGAAAGGGATCTATCATAGTGGTACTGGGAGAATTGGAAGAATTAGAATGAGAACAATGTCTTTGTTTGAGTCAGGTGATTCAACTGGGGCTATATCATTAAAGAATATTCTTAAAGATACCATCACGCCTATAATGAGTGGAGAAGTTTCTTTAAAAACTCATCGTGAGTATATAATACGTGGCGGATGGCCAGGAAGTATTGGTTTGGATTTTTTACATGCAAGCTTACTACCCGAAGAGTATATTGAAGCGATAGTTTCATTAGATATACATAGAGTTGATGGGAAAGTGAGAGAATTGAATAAAATCAGGCTTCTTTTGCATTCTCTTGCAAGAAATGAGAGTACATCTGCTACCAACAAAAAGCTTATGAGCGATATTAAAGAATATGATGATAGAGATGTTAGTGTTGAAACAGTAGCAGATTATCTTAATCTGTTTGAAAGGTTATTCCTCATCGATAATCAAGAGCCATTTAGTCCTCATGTTAGGTCTTCATTAAGGGTGAAACAATCTGTTAAAAGACATTTTGCAGATCCCTCCATTGCATGTGCATTATTAGGAGTGAGTGTAGAATCTCTTTTTAGTGACCTTGATACTCTAGGATTTCTCTTTGAAGCACTATGTGAACGAGATTTGAAAATATATGCTTGAATCTATTGGTGCAAAACTATTTCATTACCTCACATGTAATGATAATGAGATAGATACTGTTGTACAGATGAAAGATGGAACATGGGGAGCTTTTGAGATTAAACTTGGAGCTCACAAAATAGATGAAGCAGCTAAGAAACTCATCGATATAAAGAAGAAATTCGAAGAAGACCCCAAAGGGAAGCCCCCTTCTTCTCTTTGTGTTATTTGTGGATTATCAAATGCTGCATATAAACGCCCTGATGGCGTCTTTGTAGTCCCTATCACAGCATTAAGAGATTAAAGAATCCCTTATTCTTTCTTCTTCAATACATCTCTTATTTCAGTGAGAAGAATAACTTCTTGTGGAATAACAGGTTCTGCTTTGGGTGGTGGAGTTGCTTCTTTCTCTTTTTTTGCTCTCATCTTATTTATTTGCTTCATTAAGATAAACACAACAAGAGCGATTAAGAGAAAATCGATAACGGCTTGAATGAATGTGCCATAGGTGAGAGCTAATGCTGGTTTTGTTTCTGTCGCCTTACGTAAGACTAATTGTAAGTGAGTGAAATTGACCCCACCAAGAATAAGACCAATAAAAGGCATGATGATATCATTTACTAACGATTTCACTATTGCAGTAAAAGCTGTACCTATAATAATACCAACAGCTAAATCCATTACATTTCCACGTGATATAAACTTCTTAAACTCTTCAATAAAACTATGTTTCTTTGCCATAGAGTACCTCCTTACGATGTGTTTCTTTATACTATCATATAACTATTTACGTATCAAATCAGACTACATGTTTTAAGATATTGATAAACCTTATTTAAAAGTATTTTCATTTCCTATCTTTTCTCTTTCTATACCACTTGCCTTTGAGTATAATGCATGTAAGAGGTGTGTGAAATATATGAATATTAGTGATTTTGAAGAATATATTCCTTATGTGATTGTTACAAGGGGAGAAGATTATTATTTTTATGACCATGTTGAAACTATCACCCAGATAGCACCTTATCATTTTAAGGGAGAGGTTGTAGGGGAATCTCTTTATACTGTTGAAATTGCGTTAGATAAAGACTATGAAATTCATCTCACTTCATGTTCTTGCCCATATGCACAAAGAGTGGATTACTGCA
The DNA here is from genome assembly GCA_964453215.1 of uncultured Spirochaetaceae bacterium. Classification (GTDB taxonomy): domain Bacteria; phylum Spirochaetota; class Spirochaetia; order Sphaerochaetales; family Sphaerochaetaceae; genus SABI01. The sequence goes on from CAYVRR010000053.1 coordinate 13,081, forward strand.
AACATCAAGTAGCACTGTTGTTTGCGATACGAGAATTACTTGCTCTTAATAGTGATGAGAATGAGCAATATGTTAATTGGAGAGAAGTCAGAGGAACTGTTATAAAATCGTCTACCTATAGAGCTTCTAATTCCAAAGAAACACATCCCACAATACTCGATGTACAACATCTACTCACTCTTCAAACAAAAGAAGAACTCATTGAATCCTTTTCATCGCTTTTAGATATCTCTTGGATGAGAAATTACCTCGCTATTACTCTTTTTAAAGAAAATGAAACAAGAGAAGAGGGGTGGAAAATAGATGTAGAAGCATTATCATCACTATTTCAAGGCTTTCTTTCATTTATTGAGATTCCCCTTGTACAAGAGATGACTCTTATAAGGACATATTATCAAAAAGCTGTACGTAAATTAATAGTCCTACGAGATGCTGCTTTTGAAAGATGTGAGTGGCACAATGTGCTTCACCTTAATCTTTTATTATTAACTCAAGTTCGCACCCTACACCAACACAACATGGAAGTTGATGATAAGTTAACATCTACTATTACAACCTCTGTTAGTCATCTCATACAAGCAACTTACCAAAATGAAAACATAGGAGATTATATTACCACCCATCTCATTAAGGAAATTGAGATATATTATGCCTCGGGATTGCCCCTCTCTAAAGTAATAGATCTCTTGTATGCCATGATGCCTCTTGCAACTCATAGATTTTTACGAAAAGCTCTTTACCAATTCTCTTCATCTATGATTACTCAATCTTCTCACAATAAACGCTTTAGACAATCCTTACTTACTTACCTCTATTCCATGATGAAGGAGATAGGCTCTGTAAAAGAGTTTGATACTTTCATTAACACCTATAAAACATATAAAGAGGTGAGGGAAAAGACGATTGAGTTTTCTAAAGAGGAAATACTCGTTGAAGAAGAGACTTCTTTAGGGTATCAAAAACAATTGGTGGCAAGAAAGTGGGCTAAACCTTTTACATATGTGAGGTGTGAAAAAGGAGATACTAACGTACT
>CAYVRR010000054.1:0-13884 GCA_964453215.1 uncultured Spirochaetaceae bacterium
GTTTCTTCTTTGTCTGTTTTTACAGCAATCTGTGAGTCTGAAATGAAAGAAGCAGTGCCAACAATTCTTTCCACTTTTCTTGCTTTACAAAGGGCATCAAGACCAGAGGTGAGTTTTTCAACTACACTTTTCTTATGAGCTTTAATAGCTTCTAAATCAATCTTTGGTTCACCAAAAGAAATCCCTACATCTTTACTCATTGCTGCGTCTTCAATTACTTCAGCGAGGTGTAAAAGAGCTTTGGACGGAATACATCCAACATTTAAACACACCCCACCCAGTGTGGGATATCTTTCAATGATAGTCACTTTCTTTCCAAGGTCTGCCGCTCTAAAAGCGGCAGTATATCCACCAGGACCTCCTCCAATTACGATAAGTTCTCTTTTCTCTTCTTTCATAATAGCGTCCTTTTTATATCACTTAGGAGAGTAGATAAATATGAGGTGAAACGAACTCCACTCGCTCCATCTATCACACGGTGATCATAGGAGAGTGAGAAGGGGAGTACATCACGAGGAGTGAAAGACTCTCCATTCCAAACTGGTTGCTTCTCCATTCTAGAAACCCCTAAAATTGCTACTTGGGGTGGGTTTATAATTGGAGTAAAGAAAGTTCCTCCAATTCCACCAAGACTGGAAATGCTAAAAGAAGCACCTGCTAAGTCTTCACCCTTCAGTTTTCTCTCCCTTGCTTTACTACTAAGGGCATCAAGTTCAGTTGCTATCTCTAAGACACTTTTTTTATCAGCATCTTTCACAACAGGAACTACAAGACCTTCAGGAGTATCAACAGCAATTCCAATATGATAATACTTCTTCAAAATAAGTTCATTCGTCTTTTCATCAAAAGATGAGTTCAGTGCAGGGAATTTCTTAAGTGCAGTTACTACTGCCTTAATAATGAAAGGAAGAACACTAATACTTACTTCAGACTTTGCTTTTTTAAGCTCTTCTTTTATAGTCTTTCTAAATGCTTCAAGCTCAGTGATATCAGCCTTATCTGCTTGAGTGACATGAGGAATTCGTTGCCAGCTTTTTTGCAAGTGAGGACCAGAAATCTTTTGAATACGAGAGAGACCTTTTCTTTCAATTTCTCCATACACAGAGAAATCTTCTAACTTTACAGGATCTAGAGAAATCGACCCTGTTCCTTTATTCTCAACAGCGGTTTTCACAAAAGATTGTACATCAGAGTGAAGTATCCTACCGTGTGGACCACTCCCTTTTAATTTATCGAGTGGCACACTCAATTCCCTCGCATACTGCCTGAGGGAAGGAGTTGCATGATATATTGCACCAAGAGGTTGATCGTTAATAAGTTCTTCTTTTTTATTACTATTCTCTTCTGTTTCAGCCTTTTCTTTTTTAGGAGATTCTTCTACTGAAGTGTCGTTCTTTTTTGGGGTAGTATTTTTTTCTGGTTCAGCTTTTTTCTCAACCGTTTTTTCTTCTTGAGATTCTTCTTTAGGAGAGTCTTTTTCTTTCTCTTCTTTTGGAGCTTCTTCTTTTTCCTCTTCTCCTGCTACTTCTATATCTGCAACAAGTGAGTCCTTAGAGACTAAATCTCCCTCTTTTATGTGAAGTTTAGTAATCTTCCCACTATACGGGGAGGGGATATCTGTAACAGCTTTTTCAGACTCGAGTGAAAGAATAGAGTCTTCTGCTTCAATTTCATCTCCAACGTTGATGTAGATGTCTATGATAGCTACATCAGAAAAGTCCCCAATGTTTGGTATTAGTATCTGTTTTTCTGCCATGTTTCCCTCCTAACTCAATCTTGGACTTGGTTTGTCGATGTCGATGTTGTACGTACTAATTGCTTCACTCACCTTTTTATAGGGGATAGTGCCTTCATCAGCTAATGCTTTAAGAGCAGAGATAACAATATAGTAGCGGTCAACTTCAAAGAATCTTCTTAATTTCTCTCTTGAATCACTTCGACCAAATCCATCAGTTCCAAGAATTGTTACGTTTTGAGTAGGAATTAATCGTCTAATTTGTTCACTATAGGCCCTCATGTAATCAGTACTGATTACAGCTGGTCCTTCATGATTTTTCATCAAAGAGGTGAGGTAGGATATTTTCTTCTTTTCTTCTGGGTGGGTAAGGTTATAGCGGTCTACCTCAATTCCATCATTATGGAGTTGATTCACCCCAGGGATACTGAAAATAGTAGAGTCTACTTCAAAATCTTCTTTAAGTAGTTCTGCTGCTGCTAACACTTCTCTAAATATGGTACCACTACCAAGTAAGTTTACCTTAATCTTACTTTTCTTATTCGCTTCCTTGAAAATATAAGCGCCCTTAATGATTCCCTCTTCTACCCCTTTGGGCATATCAGGTTGAACATAGTTTTCATTCATCAGTGTGATGTAATAAAAGACATTTTCATTATCTTCATACATTCTCTTTAATCCATCTTGAATAATAACAGCAAGCTCATATGAATACGTTGGATCATATGCTAAGCATGTTGGGTGAGTTGCAGCAAGGAGGAGTCCTTGTCCATCTTCATGCTGTAATCCTTCTCCATTAAGAGTCGTTCTACCAGCTGTAGCTCCCATTAAGAACCCTTTTGCTCTACTATCTCCAGCTGCCCAAATGAAATCCCCAATTCTTTGGAAGCCAAACATTGAATAGAATGTGTAGAAAGGAATCATTGTGAGATTATGGTTTGCATAGCTTGTCGCAGCTGCTATCCATGATGATATTGCACCCGCTTCTGTAATCCCTTCTTCTAATATTTGACCTTTCACATCCTCTTTGTACCACATGAGGGAATCTGCATCTTGTGGTTCATAAAGCTGCCCTAGTGGAGCATATATTCCTATTTGTCTAAATAATCCCTCCATACCAAATGTTCTTGCTTCATCTGGAACAATAGGTACAATGCGTTCTCCTATGTTCTTATCTTTTACTAACTTTGTGAGCATTCTTACAAAAGCCATTGTAGTAGATACTTCTCTCTCCTTAGAGCTCACTAGCATTTCTTTAAAGTCTTCAAGTGGAGGAATAGCGAGTGTTTCACCAACTGGGTTTCTATATGGAACAGGCCCTCCCATAGCTTTGCGTTGACGAGTAAGAAATTCAGCTTCAGGACTATTTGGTTCTGGTTTAATGAACGGAAGTGCTTCTAATTTATCATCTGCTAGTGGAACATGGTAATGATCTCTAAAAGCGATAAGAGAATCTTTATCCATATGCTTTTGGTTGTGAGTTCCCATAGTGGCTTCAGCAGATTTTCCCATCCCATACCCTTTTACGGTTTTAAAGATGATAACGGTTGGCTGCCCTTTATGATTATTTGCCTCTTGGAATGCGGCAAATATTTTTCTTGGGTCGTGTCCACCTCGAGTGAGCTGCCACAATTCTTTATCAGATTTGTCAGCTACAAGACTCTTTAAGTATTCATCATCTCCAAAGATTTTCTCCCTTAGATATGCAGGTCCTTTTGATTGTATTGTTTGGAACTCACCATCTACCATAGAGGATAGCTTCCTTAGTAAAACGCCCTTTGTATCACGCTCCAAGATAGAGTCCCATTCAGTACCCCAGATGATTTTAATGACGTTCCATCCAGCTCCTCTAAATCGCCCTTCTAATTCTTGAATAATCTTTCCATTCCCTCTCACAGGGCCATCGAGGCGTTGAAGGTTTGCATTTACTACACAAATAAGGTTGTCTAGGTTTTCTCTTGATGCAAGTGAAAGTGCACTTAATGATTCAGGTTCATCACTTTCCCCATCTCCCATAAAGATGTATACCTTTCTATCGCCACTCTCTTTAAGGCCACGAGACTCTAGGTATTTCATAAATCGTGCTTGATAAATAGCCATCATAGGACCAAGTCCCATCGAGACTGTTGGGAATTGCCAGAAGTCTGGCATAAGGTAGGGGTGGGGGTAGGATGAGAGTCCTTTTCCATCAACTTCCTGTCTGAAATTTAGAAGTTGCTCTTCAGTAAGGCGTCCTTCTATAAATGCTCTAGCATACATTCCAGGGGATGAGTGTCCTTGGAAGAAGATTAAATCAGGACCATATTTTGAATCAGGTCCTTTGAAGAACCAGTTGAATCCTACCTCATAAATCGCAGAAGATGAGGAGAAGCTTGCAATATGGCCACCTAATCCTTTTCCATCTTCATTTGCTTTAGCAACCATTGCCATTGCATTCCACCGTACAAAAGCAGAGACATTTCTTGCAATTAATGAATCTCCTTTAGGCATAATGGCAGTTTTATCGTGAATAACAGTATTTACATACGGGCTAATAACTCCTGGGGATGTATTAACTCCTTTGTTTCTTGCTCGTTGTGTAAGTTCTCCAAGAAGAAAATCTGCTTTATCAGGGCCTTCGTTCTTGATAACTCCTTCTATTGAATCTAACCAGTCTAATGTTTCTAAAGGGTCTTGGTCGTTAAAAGTAACTCTACTCATTTCTATCCTCCAGTTTTGAAGTAGCACATTGCCATTCTTTAGTATGAAGTAACTTTGTAAGATGACAATGCCTTTAAGGTAACAATACTCCCTATTGGGAGGCAACTCAATAAAAAAATATGTAAAATGGTTTAAGAAGTGAACTATGTACAGAAAAAGAATCTATCGTAATAGTGATAAAGGTTAATGCCTTTAAAAGGCATAATTTACACAATTTTCCTATTAAACTTGATAAATTACTATATTTTACTTTTCAAACTCTTGACTTGGTGATGATTCTCGTCTTTCATAAAATAAAGAAGAGATATATTAGTTAAATCTTCTTCGCCAATATACTTCCTTCTCTTTTTTAATTAGGAGGAACGTATGAAGCACTTAGTAATAATTGCCACATGTGTTGCCCTTCTTTGTAGCTTCTTTGTTGGTTGTGATGAAGAGCCAGAATCTACAACTATGAATGAAGTAACGAATTTTGACCTTATTGCTGGAGAACTTTCTCTTCAACTCATGTGGACTAATCCAGCAGCGAGTGATTTTGAAGGTGTCGAAATCTTTTATAGAAAAGATGCAGATACTGAATTTACTCCCTTTGCAGGAACTATTAACCCAGAGAGGACAATTATACACTCATTAGAAAGTGAAATTTTATATCATGTAAAAATTAGGTGCCTGTATAGTGATCCAGATAGGGTGACAGAAGGTCTTGTTGAAAGTGAAACTACTTTTAATGATGATCTCCCTCCTGATGTTACGAATATTTCATTTGTTGAAGGGTTTAATAGTATTACAGTGGGGTGGACGAACCCAGATATTCCAGACTTTGATAGGGTTGAAATTGAATATGGATTTTTAGATGATGTGTACACCTCTATAGAGGAGCCATTAGAATCAAGCGGGACAACTGTCGATGGCCTCCTTAGGGATAGAACATACTATTTTAAATTCAAAGTATTCGACATCCAAGCTAACGAATCAAAGGGTATTTCGGACTCAGCGAGTACTCTCCCATTTAGACTCAGAGATGAAGGACCTGGGGGTGGCTTAATTTTCTATGTTGATTTAAGTGCTCCATATGGTTTTAAGTACCTTGAAGCTGCCCCACTAGCGTGGAAGGGACGTTCAAATCCAACAAGTCCTTGGGCAACAGCGACAAGGGCTCCAGGATTAACAATTAATTATTCAGAAATTTTTGTAAATACAACTGATACTATCTCAAGTGGAGAAGAGAATACCATGAATATGGTAGAAGCGCACCCAAATCCACCTAATTTCCCTTTTGCAGCAAATCGGTGCTATTCTCTTACTTTTAATGGATTTGATGATTGGTTCCTCCCATCAATTGAACAGCTAAAAGGGATGTATGATAACCTTCACAATGTTTCCCCCTCCCTTGGAGATTTTGATGAAACTACAACATCAAAATATTGGTCTTCTGTTCAAGTATCAGATAGAGACACCTACGCTAAAACATTAAATTTTGATAATAGATCAGTAGCAGCAACTCATAAGGCACACGCTCATACAGTTAGACCTATAAGGGCATTTAGCTTTGTTGATACAGTGACTACTCCAATTATTACAACTGATCCTTCTGAGCCCTATTTACCAGGGACTCTCTACACTGTCACTATTAATTGTTCAACTGAAAGTGCTTTAATATACTATACAGTTGATGGTAGTGATGTAGATGAAGATAGTACCCCCTATAGTGCTCCATTTATCTATACCACTTCAGCAGAAACAGGGCCTCCAATAAAAGCAAAAGCGTTCAAGGATTATTATGATTCTTCGAGTGTAGCAATAAAGAAAATTCCAATTTCTGGTGAAGATGACTAGTTGTGGCAGAGAGTACTATGAATACTCTTTGTAACTCATATAAAGAGCTCTAAGGAAGGGTTTCTTTTACACATGTTGTATTGTATGAGGTGAGTATAATTCCCTCTATATTTAATATTTTGATATATCAAAAAAAATATATTGACAAATCAATAAATTGTGAGTAGTCTTTAATTAGTACAACATATTTTTACAATTTAAGGAAAAAGCGTATGAAAAATAAAAAGACTACCATATCTCTTACATTAATTATTATCGTGTTATTATCCTTCTCTCTTGTTGCTTGTCAAAAAAAGGAAACAAGTAGTTCAAAGAGTGAAAGCCCATTCTCTGTTGTTACCACCGTTGGAATGATAGGGGACATTGCCCTAAATGTTGGAGGAGAATTTATTGAAGTAACCAACCTTATGGGCTCTGGAGTAGATCCTCACCTCTACAAAGCGAGTGCTAATGATGTAAATAGATTACAAAAAGCAGATCTTATTCTTTATGGAGGACTCCACTTAGAAGGGAAGATGAGTGATGTATTAAAGTCTCTCTCTGCTACAAAACCAACTGTTGCAGTAAGTGAAGCAATCCCTTCTCAATACTTAATAGGGGATGGGGACTCTCACGACCCCCACGTGTGGTTTGATGTAACTTTATGGAAGTATGCAGTTGAAGTAGTACATCAAACGTTAGTTGAATTACTTCCCGAGCATAAGATGGGCTTAGATAATAACTATGCCACTTATATCGCTAAGTTAGATGAATTACACACCTATGTGACAGAAAAAAGTAGTTCTTTAAGCAAAGAACAAAGAGTGTTGATAACAGCTCATGATGCCTTTGAGTACTTTGGCAATGCGTATGGATTTGAAGTGAGGGGGTTACAAGGTATTAGTACAGTGAGTGAAGTTGGAACAAAAGATGTTCAAGAGTTATCAGATTTTATTGTAAAAAGAAAAATTAAAGCAATATTTGTAGAATCTTCTGTTCCAAGAAGAACAATTGAATCACTACAGCAAGCGGTAAAAGCAAAAGGATTTGAAGTTGAAATAGGGGGTGAGCTATTCTCTGATGCCTTTGGTGATGCGGGCACTGAAGAAGGAACATACATTGGAATGGTCAAACACAACATCGACACAATAGTTTCAGCATTAACACTTGAATAAATATAGGAACATATGATGGAAAATAATAAAAACTATGCAATCGAAGTAGAAGATTTAACTGTTGCCTATCACCATAACCCAGTTCTGTGGGATATAGATACAGAGGTAGAAAAGGGGCTAATGAGTGCAATCATTGGACCCAACGGGGCGGGTAAGTCAACATTGCTAAAAGCATTGTTGCACCTAGTCCCAATCTCTTCTGGTACCATAAAGTTTTTTGGTCAACCTTTACAGCACATGAGGCGAAAAGTTGCATATGTTCCGCAGCGTAATGAAGTTGATTGGGATTTTCCAACTACTGTCCTTGATGTTGTAATGATGGGCTCCTACGGCTCCTTGGGGTGGTTTGTCCCCCCAGGGAAGAAGGAGAAACTTCTTGCTATCCAAGCACTAGAAAAAGTTGGAATGGAATCATTTGCACATAGGCAAATTAGAGAACTTTCTGGTGGGCAACAACAGCGAACGTTTATAGCAAGAACCCTCGTTCAAGATGCCGAAATCTATTTAATGGATGAACCCTTTGCTGGAGTTGATGCTGCAACGGAAGCTTCAATTATTGAAGTGTTGAGAGAGTTACGATCAAAAGGAAAAACACTTATCATAGTGCATCATGACCTACAAACAGTGAAAGAGTACTTTGACCACATTATATTATTAAATGTTCACACCATCGCATCAGGTCCTGTAAAAGATGTCTTTACTGCTTATAATCTACAAAAAGCGTATAAAGGGAAATTTAATGCCCTTAAAGGGGGAATCGATGGGTTTACTTTATGATATTATATTCGATTATACACTTCGTAATGTAGCTCTAGGAACTTTCTTGCTAGGGCTTGGCTCTGGGGCAGTGGGTTCTTTTATGACGCTCCGTGGGCAAAGTTTACTTGGTGATGCAATAGCTCATGCTACCCTTCCCGGGGTTGCAATCGCTTTTTTAATCACCACTTCTAAAGATCCTCTTATATTGCTTTTGGGTGCTGCTATTGCGGGAGTACTCGGCATTGGTGCTATTATGGCAATCACTCGAAATACAAAAATAGATGATGATGGAGCTAATGGGATTATCTTGAGTATATTCTTTGGGTTTGGCTTACTCTTACTTACCTATATACAAAAGCTTCCAAATGCTTCTCAAGCGGGCCTTGATAGGTTTATATTTGGTCAAGCTGCAACTATCATCACTAAAGATGTGATTATTATTGCAGTTGTCCAAGTAGTTGTTCTTTTTACAATTATGCTTTTATTTAAGGAGTTCAAAAGTTCAACTTTTGATCCCCAAAGCACTACTGTTATGGGGTTTAATCAAAGAATAATTGATGCAATATTTGCAGCTTTATTAGTAGCTGTAATTGTTGTGGGTTTACAAACAGTAGGAGTTATTTTAATTAGTGCACTCCTTATTGCCCCTGCTGCCGCAGCTCGACAATGGACTCACTCCCTTAAAGTAATGGTGATTACCTCATCCCTCTTTAGTGGGATTTCTGGGATGGTTGGGAGCATTATGAGTGCCAGTAGGAACAATCTTCCCACAGGTCCTATGATAGTTATTGTTCTCACTGTGGTTCTTATTATCTCTTTTCTCTTTGGAGCTAAGCGGGGTATTATCATTAAAAAGATTGGTATGATGAAAAGGGAGGCCTCTTTTGATCAAAACAGAATATTAATTGCATTATCTAATTTAGCAGCTAATCATGAAGATAGTACAATAGCTCACTCAACTCAAACGATTGCTCTTATGGTGCAACAACCACGAGGAGTGAAAAAGAAGTTAGTTGAGTTAAAAAAGAAGGGTCTATTAGAAGAACATGCACAGTCATCTTGGACGCTCAGTGAAGTAGGAGAAACGTTTGTAAAGCAGATGCGCTTAGATGGAGGTATGTATGCAAGGTGAAATAATTATTATCGCAATATTAGCATCCCTCGCTTGTGTGATTCCAGGGGTATTCTTATTACTACGTAAAATGGCTCTTATTAGTGATGCAATAAGCCACTCAATACTGCCAGGTATTGTGATTGGATACCTTGTTAAGCATTCACTTAATACACCGTATCCTATCATTGGAGCTGTTCTTTTTAGTATGATTATGGTAGTGACAAGTGAAGCTCTTACGAGGTCAAATCTTGTAAAACCTGATACTGCTATCGCAGTAGTATTTCCTCCTCTATTTTCAATTGGCGTTCTGCTTGTTACCTTACTTGCGGGAAATGTCCACCTTGATACAGATGCTGTACTATTAGGGGAATTAGCTTTTGCTCCCTTTGATAGAATGTTTGTGTTTGGCTTCTCTCTACCCAAAAGTATGGTAAAGATGTTTGTTATTGTAATCCTTAATGTATCAGTAGCACTTCTTCTTTTTAAGGAATTAAAGGTTTCTACTTTTGATCCAATACTTTCAGCTTCAATGGGCTTTCACCCAACCCTTTTACACTACCTCCTTATGCTTATGACAAGTATTACCTCCGTTGGTGCTTTTGATTCTGTTGGTGCTATTTTGGTACTCGCTTTTATGATAACTCCCGCAGCAACTGCTCTCTTACTTACTCACTCTCTTAAAACTATGATGATAATCAGTTTCATCATTGCAACCTTGAGTAGTGTGTTAGGGGTGCTTCTTGCTCTTCTTTTAGATGCCGGAATTAGTGGCGCTATTTCTACTGTAATGGGAGCCTTCTTTATTGTAGCCTTTTTCTTCTCACCATCATATGGGCTTGTGACAAAATTTAAATATAAGCAGAAGGTGAAAGATGATTATGCAATTTCTATTATTCTTTATCATCTGCTGAATCATAAAAATACTCCGCAAATGGAAAGGGAGTGTTCTCCAGAACACTTAATAGAGCAATTTAGTTATTCTCCTTCCTATGTGAAAAAAATTATCAAGGCAGCTATTGATAAGGGATTTGTGAGAGAGATTAATTCTGTCTTATCTATTACTGAAACTGGGCAACAAGCGTCGATGTTGTTATCTTCAAGGTAGAGAATAAAGGGGAACGAAGAGTGTCATTACTTTCAGATTATACAGTAGAGAATTATTTAAAAGCTATTGTAAAAGAGTTAGCTATTCCTGGTAGTGAGCGAATTACAACAGGGAGATTAGCCTCCTTGCTTGGTGTTACTTCAGGAACAAGCACAACTATGATAAAAAAGTTGGAGAGGGATGGGTATGTGACCTATCTTTCTCATAAGGGGTGTTCTCTTACAGAAAAAGGAGCTGAATATGGGCTCAGAATTCTTAGGCGACATCGATTATTAGAATCTTTTTTAGTACGCGTTCTTAACCTTGATTGGAAAAGCGCTCATGATGAAGCTGAACGTCTCGAACATTCAGCTTCTGATACCCTTATTGGAACTATTGAGGATTTCTTAGGGTATCCTGAAAAAGATCCAACAGGAAATAAGATTCCTACAGTTAAGCAAACTTCTTATCATCTCACTGATACCTCTCTTATCAAGGCGCCATTAAATAAAGAGATAGTTATTAACCGAGTGAGTGGAGATGAAGATATTGTTGCCTATCTGCAACAAGAAAACCTTATTCCTTTACAGGTGATCACTGTGATAAAGAAAGATGAGCAATCACGTCTCGCTACTATTCTTTTGGATGGAAAAGAGAAGATTATTTCTTTATCGACACTAGAGTATCTCTATTATTAAATGAAAATAATGGAGATATTTCTGCACAATACATATTCCTGTTAGTTTCATAGTTCTATTAAAAATGTTCAATATGTATTGTTTTTGTCCTATGTCATTTGAAAATACTATAAAGGTGATAAGTAGGGAACGTTAATGACAAAGTTAACAAATGTTATCTTTGAGAGCCTATGTGCCCTATTTTTAATAATTATCCTCTAATTATAATAAATGATGTGTATCTTTAAAGTGAGGGAGTATGCTATGATATAAGTGTTTTTTAGTAGAATTGTCATAAGTTGAGTTGCAAAGCTAATCTAGCTATCATGTGTTTCTGGGGGAATGAATGTCTGAATTACTGAAAAGTGAGATTGTTAACGCAAAGCCGCAGAGTGTAAGTTTTGGTATGGAAGGGCTTGTAGAACCTACTCCACAATATTTTAAATATATTGACATACCAAGTGTCACTGCACTAATTGAAGGCGTATTTAACTCAACAGGAATAGCTTCATGTATCATTAATCATCAAGGAACTATGCTCTCTCAAGCTGGGTATAGACCACTATGTGTACGCTTTCATAGAGCGAATAAGGAGTGTGCTCTACAGTGTTTATCTAGTGTGAAACAGCTCTCAGAGCAAGCAGCCTTACAAAATACTTCAGCTCATTACCAACTTTGCTATAGTGGACTTGTAGAGATAGTTATCCCCATTCTTGTTAATAATCACCATGTTGCGAATCTTTTTAGTGGTCAGTTTTTCTTTGAAGAGCCCGACATCTCTTATTTTAAAGAACAAGCTGTGCTTAATGGATTTGATGAAGAGTCTTATATTGAAGCGGTAAAAGAAGTTCCTGTCATCAATGAAGAAAAAGCAAAAAAAACGATTGATTTCTTACGTACTATGACGACTATCTATAGTGATTTAACATACCAGAAAATGGAGCTTGAAGAGCTCAATAAAGCACTGAGAAAGAGTGATGCGTTATTAAGAGAGAGTGAAGCGAAGTACCGAGTATTGTTTGATTCATTTCCTTTAGGAATTACTATATCTGACTCGTCAGGAAAAATCATAGAGAATAATTCTAAGGCACTAGAACTTGTTGATTTACATAAAAAATCAGAAAGTGAAAAATCTGAAGATAGAGAGAACTGGACAATCATTCGTCCAGATGGTTCTGTTATGCCGTCAATTGAATGCTCAGGTGCCCGTGCACTCACTGAAAATAGATTAATAGAGCATAGCATTATGGGGATTGTTAAACCCAACAAAGATCCCATTTGGCTGAATATGACCTCTAGCCCTCTCGACCTAGATGGGTATGGGGTCGTAAGTGCATTTATTGATATTACTAAACATCGAGAAACAGAGCATAAATATTCACTGCTCTTTAAAGAAATGTTAAATGGTTTTGCTCATCATGAAGTCATTCTTGATGACGATGGCTCTGTCATAGATTATCGCTATCTCGATGTTAATCCAGCCTTTGAAACAATGACAGGACTAAAAGCTGAAGATGTTATTGGAAAAAGGGTACTCGAGATCATTCCGAATATTGAGAAGTATTGGATTGATGCATTTGGTTCAGTTGCTATCACAGGCAAACCGATGATGTTTGAAGACTATCTTGTAGCTATGGATAAATATTTTGAAGTAACAGCGTTTCAACCTGCACCACATAAGTTCTCTTGTATTTTTACCGAAGTGACAGAGCGTAAAAAAGGGCAAATCGCATTAGAGAGAAGGGCTAAGTATGAACAGCTCCTTTCTCAAATTTCTTTACAAGCGTCTACTGCAAAAGATGTAGATGCCTTTAAACATGAAGTAGTTGAGTTACTTGGTAATGTGTTAGAAGTATCAAGGGTCTATATATTTGAAAATACTCCTGGTGACAAGATTAATAATTCATATGAATGGTGCCGTGAAGGTATCACCCCTGCACAAGATGGCCTTAGAGATATTCCATCAGGAGATGCGATGCGTTGGTGGAATGATAAGATGCTTCGTAATGAGAATATCATCTATTGTGATGTTACTAAGATTCCCGATCCACAAACTAATGAGATGCTAGGGTGGCAAGGAATAAAATCTATACTTGTAGTTCCTCTTCATGTTAATGGAGAGTATTATGGGTTTATTGGGTTTGATGATTGTGTCACTAACAGAGAGTGGCCAGTAGAAGATATACATATTCTAGAGTCAATTTCTCGTATTCTCACAACAGCTACAGAGCAATTTTTATTAGAGGAGCATTTAGAACATCAACGATGCCATGATTTCCTTACTGGGTTAAAAAATCGTAGATGTTTAGAAGCGAATTTAGACCGATTAGCAGATGAATCATATCTACCTGTTTCTCTTATTATTGCCGACACTAACGGGTTAAAACTTGTAAATGATTCATTTGGACATGAAATGGGAGATCAAGTTCTCATTCAAGCAGCCCAGATATTACAAAAAAATAGTACCCCACATGATATTGTAGCTCGTTATGGTGGGGATGAATTTATTATGATTCTCCCTAATACTACAAAGGAAGAGACCATTTCACGTCTTGAAAGTATTGCCTCTATGGTAAAGGAAGTAGAGATTGCTTCAATCCAATTGACGCTCTCCTTTGGGTATCATACGAGAGAAGATTTAACAGAAGAATTCTCTACAGTATTTAAATCAGCCGAAGATATGATGTATCGAAATAAGTTAAATGAGAGTTCTACTAATAAATATAAGACAATTGGACTTGCGATGAACTCATTGTTTGCAAAGAGTCCTAGAGAGTCCCAACACTCTAAAAGGGTGAGTAGGTTATGTGAATTTATAGCTAGTA
>CAYVRR010000055.1:0-13803 GCA_964453215.1 uncultured Spirochaetaceae bacterium
AAAAGGAGCTTTTGTGATAATCAAAGGAGCATATGGATCTGCTAAAGTCTTTGCAAAAGAGGTAGAAGATGGAGCGAAGGAGCAGATAGAGAATTTATTAAACCAAGACTTTATAGAGGGTTCAACTGTAAGGATTATGCCAGATGTACATCAAGGTATGGGGTGTGTAATTGGTTTTAGTGCAGATATGGGCGATAAAGTAATTCCAAACATTGTTGGAGTCGATATAGGGTGTGGAATGCTTACTGTAGAATTAGGAAAAATGAATATCAATCTGTCTCAGCTTGATACTATCATTCACAATAATATCCCTTCAGGAAGAAACACCCATTTAAAAAAAATAATTGAATTCCCCCCACTTCAAGACATAAAAATGTATCATGAGTTGCACGATATAAAGAGGCTAGAAAATAGTATTGGAACCCTTGGTGGAGGAAATCACTTTATTGAAGTTGGCCTTGATAGTAAGAACAACACCTTTCTTGTAATCCACTCAGGAAGCAGAAACTTAGGAACTCAAGTAGCCAGATATTATCAAAACCTCGCAATAGATTTATGTAGTGGTAAAGAAGAATATATTTCCAAGCGAGATGAAATAATTACAACTTTAACTAGAAGGGGAAAAACTAAAGAGATAAAATCTGCTTTACACCTCCTAGAAAAAGAGTACAAAGGGGTAACGCCAAAATATCCAAAAGACTTATGCTACCTAACAGGGAAATATAGGGACCAGTATTTGCATGATATGAATATTTGCCAGCAATACGCTACAGTGAATCGAGAAGTAATGGCTGATATTATCTTAAGCCATCTTCTTAAAAGAAACCTAGAGGAATTTCACCATTTCCACACTATTCACAATTATATTAATTTTAAAGATAATATAATCCGTAAAGGAGCTATTTCAGCTTATTTAGGAGAGAAAGTCCTTATTCCTATCAATATGAGAGATGGTTCAATTTTGGCTATAGGAAAAGGTAATAAAGAGTGGAACTACTCAGCACCACATGGAGCAGGAAGGGTTTTAAGTCGAACTGAAGCTAAAAAGCAGTTAAACCTCGCAACATTTAAACGCAGCATGAAAGGTGTTTACTCTACTTCAATACATAAAGGGACGCTAGATGAAAGTCCGTTAGTTTATAAGCCTATTTCAGAAATCCTCGACTCTATTGGTGATACTGTAGAAGTTGTAGATATCATAAAACCAATTTATAACTATAAAGCGTAGAGAACTCTTGGGTACTTACATCTATATCATTGATTAGTACTCACCTATTAATCTCACAAATCTTACCTTTGCCAGAGATTTTTTCTCAATATTCCCCTTCCCATCTTTCTTAATACGAAGAAGATCTTGCACATCATCATGTCCAACAGGAATTACCATGATTCCATGTGGTGCCAATTGCTCGATTAATTCTTTAGGCATCTTTGTTGCAGAGGCTGTTACCATGATGCGCTCATATGGAGCATGTTCTTTCCAACCTAAAGAGCCATCTCCTAATAAGAATTCTATGTTTGTATACCCCGCAATATTAAGCTTCTCAATTGCCTTTAGATGCAACGCTTCAATTCTTTCAACGGTGTATACTTTTTTCGCAGCTTTTGCTAATAATGCCGTTTGATACCCCGAGCCAGTTCCAATCTCTAGAACTCTATGTTCAGGATGAATCTGTAATGACAATGTCATTTCTAACACCAAACTTGGTTGTGATATCGTCTGCCCATACCCTATTTGAAAAGGGCTATCGATATGAGCATGTTCTTTATCAAAA
Source organism: uncultured Spirochaetaceae bacterium (assembly GCA_964453215.1). Taxonomy (GTDB): domain Bacteria; phylum Spirochaetota; class Spirochaetia; order Sphaerochaetales; family Sphaerochaetaceae; genus SABI01. The sequence goes on from CAYVRR010000055.1 coordinate 1,776, forward strand.
TCCATAAAATAACTTCTATCTAACTCTTCATAATACGTTACTATTCTTTCTCTTGTATTCATAACCTACTCTACCTTTAGCATTATCATATCACATTATGCACACTATGTATTATAAAGAACATCAAGTGTGGGGTTAGAGTAATGTACGTATAGAGTCGTTTTAGTCCATCATAGAAAAGAAACTTCAGTTCCTTATTGATAATGGTAGCATACCTACTAGAATGAACAATAATCTCCACATCTTTTATCTAAAAAACTCTCTGCATCAAACAGGAATCTATTAAAAGGTTAAAGACTTCATATGAAAGAGATGATATAATCATGAGTGAAATAGTAGATATTTCATTCATAAAATTCATATAGGCAACATAGGAACCTACTTTTTTTTGTTTAATTCAGCCTTATGCGAAGACTTCATTGATACAGCAAGATGCAAATTGATTATGTATATTATGTACAAAGGGGGGTATGAATGAGCAGCTATGAACTTCTTCGTATTGTAGATAACTTTTATCAGACATCGTTATTTTTTCCCATGCCGACGGTTATTGTTAGTACCCTATGCGACGATGGGATGACTACTTTAGGCCCCTATTCCTTAGTGCAACCTTATTATGTAGCAGGAAAGGATTACTATGCCATGCTTTTATGTTGTCGAAATTCATCAAACACTGCGCAAAATATTCTAACTAACGGGAAATGTGCCCTCAATTTCATCACGGATAAAGCAAAGAATTTCAAAGAAGCGGTAAAACTCTCTTGGCCAGGTGATACACCTCAAGAAAAAATGCCTCGATGTAATTTTAAACTTGAAAAAAGTTTACTTGAAGAGCAAAATCCTCACGAGAAACGACCATATATCCTCACACATGCAATACAAGTTATTGAGTGTACATGGATGCGCGAGTTAGAAGGAGCTGACAAAGATTTACCAGGTCAATTAGATGGATACGAAGGTCCTTTCCATGACTTCAATGGGATTACAAGCAAATTTGGAGCACATTTTATTCTTCGAATCGATAACATCTTAATGAAGGAAAAGTATAAAAAAGCAATTATTAATGGAATTAAAGCAAAGGATTTTCCAAATCTTCCAATAGACTATGGATATCGAGATAGTACATATTTTTGGTACCATCGTAAATCTCGCATGAAATCAGTCCTGTTACCAATGCGTAAGGGAACGCTTGAATCAGTTCGATATGCAGCAGAACGTGCTGATGATAGAATAAAATTTACCGATGAAGCTCTCATGGCCATTCTTGGAGTACCAAGAGTGTTTTTAGCATTGGTATTGAAAGGAAGTATCGATTGGGCGAGAGAGAATAAAGTAGAGCTAATTACCAAAGAGCACATGAAAATCATTCAAGACAAACGTTCCAAGGAGAAAACATAGCATAAAGCAAAATACGATGAAAGTAGTTCTTATAGGTGCTTATGGTAATTTAAGAATAGATATTTTTATGCTTTTCTTAAAAAAACAACACCCCAAGCACTATCTTCTCTACACCACTGTATCATCTAAATATACAATAATGATTTCATTTCCTGATAGCTAAGATTATAAAAGCTATTCTAGAAGTAATTTTTACTTTGAATTATACTCTGTAAAATTAATTAAAATCTATCATATCATCTATTGATATGGAAGATTATTTTCTTTAGTAACTTTAAAAATACATCAATGCTCTTTTTAGAAAGAGAACATAAAGTAAAGGGAAGCCTATATCCTACATTACCTACAATTGACGTAATTTCTTTTTATCAAAAAGGTGTGGTCTTAATTGCATTAAACTCTCAATGTTTATATCCAACTTTAGTTGTATTGTGAGTCTATTGGTGATACGGTAAGCTATGCCATTTGATTTCTATGACCTAGTAAATAAAAAGAAAATACATCCCTCTTGGAAGTTAATGAGTGCAGATAATGCACCCCTCATCATTGCTTTTTTTGATAGTGTGTTTCGCGAGAAGGGGGTAAGACAAATTGGTGAATATGACCTTATCCAAAAGTTAGATGATTTTTTGTATGACCTCACTGATGGAAAAGATGAGTCACTCTTTCCAAAATCTGCAAGTGAGTATCTTGATGACTGGACACATGCTGAAAAAGGGTGGCTAAGAAAATTTTACCCACCTGGTGATGACATCCCCCACTATGAACTAACTAGTGGCAGTGAAAACGTTTTACAATGGATTGATTCACTTGCAACTCGTCGTTTCATCGGCACTGAAAGTCGCCTACAAACCTGCTTTGATCTCTTAAACCAGATTGTTCAAGGAGTGGAGACTGATGTTGATGTGAGAATTCAAGAACTTCAAGAAAAAAGAGCCCACATAGATAAAGAAATTGAACGCATTGCATCTGGGGAAGTTCCCATGATGAACCAGCGACAAGTAAGAGAGCGGTTTATGCAGTTCAAGCACATAGCGCGAGATTTACGAAGTGACTTCACCGCAGTACAAGGGAATTTTCGGGAACTAGATCGAGATATCAGAGAAGAGATTGCCAATTGGGATGGAAAAAAGAGCGAACTACTTGAACACTTTTTTGGAGACCATAACAGAATCACTAACTCAGATGAAGGGATGAGCTTTCGAGCATTTTGGGACTTCATCATGTCACCAAATAGCCAAGAGAGACTCTCTAAGCAACTCGATAGAGTCTTTGATTTAGAAGAACTTGGGGAGTTAAGAGAAGATAACACCTTACGAAGAATCCACTTTGACTGGATTGATGCTGGAGAGAAAACTCAGCGTACTGTTGCTCGTCTTTCAAAACAGCTCCATCGTTTTCTCGATGACCGAGTTATTCTTGAAAATAGAAGAATCACAGAAATACTTGATAACATTGAGAAAAAAGCTTATGTGGTGAAGAGCCATAACTTAAGTGGCACCTGGATGGAAGTAGAAGAGTCAAAGGTCAATATAAACCTCCCTATGGAAAGACCCCTCTTTTCTCCACCACGAGGTCAAGATTTAGTATCAACAATAGAACTTGATGATGAACAAGAGATAGATACCTCTGGGCTCTTTGATCTAATATATATTGACACTGAAAGACTCTATAAGAATATTAAAGATGCATTAAAAGAGAAAAGCCAGGTTCGTCTTGATGAGCTACTGCAAACATATCCACTCAAGATGGGACTTTCAGAACTAATCACCTACCTCCATATTGCACAAGAAGATTCCTTTGCATCAGTGTCAGAAGATATAAAAGATCATATAAGTTGGGTGAGTGAAGAAGGTACAATTCGTAAGGCACACTTCCCTCGGGTAATCTTTACACATAGGAGCACACATGGATCAAATCGATAGTGAGAACATCTCTCAAGTGGTAATCCACTTGATGAAGGGAATTCTCTATAAAGAAGAAAAACCTAAAATTTGGGAATCTTTAGAGCGCTTAGAAGGCCCTGTAAAAGATTATCTCTCTGTTATAAATCTCAATCTCATGATATTTGAGAGTGATGGGTTTGCCTATCTGACAAGTAAAGAACAAGAAGAGGGGGACTCCTCTTTGCCCCAAATTATGGCACGTAGACCCCTTTCTTATCCTGTAAGTCTTATTTTAGCATTGCTACGAAGAAAGCTCACAGAGCATGATACCTATTCAAGTGAACCAAGGCTTATCATTGAAGTAAATGAACTAGCAAATATAATTTCATCATTCTTTCCATCTAGCAACAATGAAGTGAAAGTACTAAAAAAACTCAATAGTCACCTACAGCGTATTCAGGAATTAGGTTTTATTAGATTTTTAGATGTGAAGAAAGAAAAGTTTGAGGTAAAACGAATCCTCAAAGCCTATATTGATGCTCAATGGCTTCATGACTTTGATCAAAAATTAGGGGAGTATATAAGCAACAATTCAGGAGATGATGATGTTTGATGGTTTTTTTGAGTTCGCTGAAGATGATAGCCTCGCTGGCTTTAGACTCTCTCTGGTAGAAGTATATAATTGGGGAACATTTCATAATAAAATTGTTTCCCTACCCCTCAATGGGAAAAATTGTCTTCTTACCGGAGATATAGGTTCGGGTAAATCAACTCTAGTTGATGCAATTACAACGCTTCTGGTTCCCTCCCACCGCGTTGCTTACAATAAGGCGGCTGGAGCTGAATATAAAGAGCGCTCTTTAAGATCTTATGTACTGGGCTACTATAAATCAGAGCGAAGTGATGGTGGCTACACGACCAAACCTGTTCCTTTGAGAGAAGCTGGAACCTCTTATTCAGTTATCCTAGGAATCTTTTATAACCAAGCACTTTCACAAACTGTCTCTCTCGCTCAAGTCTTTTATCAAAAGGATTCGGGTGGACAACCAGATAGATTTTTTATTGTAGCTGATAGCAATTTATCAATCCAAGAAGATTTTTCTGATTTTGGTAAAGAGATATCAGCTCTCAAAAGACGATTGAAAAAAGAAGAAACTATAGAAGTATATCAAAATTTCCCAGAGTATGGCGCTGCATTTCGTAGACGCTTTGGTTTAAAAAATGAACAGGCACTAGAACTTTTTCACCAGACAGTTTCCCTTAAAACAGTAGGTAATCTTACATCCTTTGTTCAAGACCATATGCTCGAGTCATTTGATGCAACTACCCCTATTAACAACCTCATAGAGCACTTTGAAGACCTAGATAAGTCTCATAATGCAATATTACGGGCAAAAAAACAAATCCAGAGCCTTACACCTCTTAACTCTCATCTTAACAACTACCACACACTAGATAAGGAAATAGAAGATAAAGTTATCCTACGAGAGAGACTCACATACTACTTTGCTGAACAAAAAAGAACATTCATAACAGAGCGTCTTAATAAGGAGATTGAAACTCAACAAAAACAGAATCAAGAGTTAGAGAGTATCACCAATCATATGAACTTTTTGCAAAAGGATCGAGATGAAATCACTCAAGAAATCCTCGCAAAAGGGGGCTCCCGTCTAGAGATTCTTAGAAGTAAAAAAGAGAGTATAGAGAATGAGAAGAACTCTCGATTAAGAAGAGCACAAGAATATGCAATTCTCCAAAAGAGGCTTGGCCTTTTTGAGGTAGATGGGATAAATCAATTTATCGACAATCAATCTGAATCTCGAAAAAAGATGATTAGTGTAATTGATGAGCGTAATGAAACTGAAGGGAAAAAATCAGAACTTGACTATGCTCTTCGTAACTACATACAAGATAGAGATACCTTCATAACTGAAATAAACTCCCTCAAAGGGAGAAAAAGCAATATTGACCGAAAACAATTTGAAATTAGACGTAAGCTTTGTACAGATCTCTCTATAGAAGAATCAACACTCCCATTTATAGGAGAGCTCATTGCAGTCATACCAGAACAAAGAGTGTGGGAAGGGGCTATTGAGCGAGTATTGAGATCATTTGCCCTCACCCTTTTAATTCCAGACTCACTGTATACACGTGTCACACAATGGGTAAACTCAACTCATCTTAAGGGAAAGCTCATTTATTACCGGGTAACTGAAAAAGAGAAAAGAGAACCTAAAAAAGTTCCATGTGGTTCCATCGTTGATAAAATAGAGATTAAAAAAGAGAGTAATTACTCATCGTGGCTTGAAAATGAACTCATTAGCAGATATGGCGCTATTATATGTTGTGAAGAGGTAGAGGAGTTTAAACGAGTGAGTAGAGGCCTTACTCTCAGTGGGTTAATTAAAGGCAGTCCTGTTCATCATGAAAAGGATGACCGATATGATATTCTAGACAGAAGACGGTATGTATTGGGATGGGTCAATAGTGAAAAAATAGCTAATTTAGAGGAGTTAAAGAGCCAAAAAGATGAAGAGATAGAGAAAATTGAGGCTAAAATCTTACTATTGGATGAAAAAAAAGAACTTATCGAAAACACCATTCAAGATTTGAAGAGTTTAATGAATTATGAGCATTATGAAGAGCTCGACTGGAAAACTCTTGCACAAAGAATTGAAGATATTCGCTCTGAAATAGACCACATTGAGAGCCACTCTGATATCTTAAAAAATCTCCAAGAGAGGCTTATCAACATCAACAATGCTCTAGGTAGTGAACAAAAAAAATATTCTACATCACTCATTAAAATTGGTAAAACAGAGAGTAAGATAGAAACCCTTGGTGAACTTATTACAAGTGTGGAGCACACTCTCTTAGAAAATCAGACACCCATAGAATTAATATGCACACACATTGAGCCGCTCATTCCAATATACCTAGGAGAGAAAAAACTCTCCCTTGAGGTGTGTGATTCAGCTGAACGAACCTGTAGAGAAAAGGTAATAAGTGAAATTGATGGTTCAAAAAAACGACTTGAAAGATTACGAGACTCAATCATCTCGCTAATGGGGGATTTCAATAGGGAATACCCAACAGAAACGAGAGATATTGATCCATCAATAGAATCAGGAAAAGAGTACCAACACATCTTACACAATCTGGTGAGTGAAAATCTCCCAGAATTTGAACAGCAGTTCAAGGTGTTACTCAATGAGAATACAATTCGTGAAATAGCAAGTTTTATGGCACTGCTTAACAAGGAGAATCAACAGATCAAGGAGCGAGTAGATCAAATTAATCGCTCTCTTTATGGAATTGATTACAACAAAGATCGTTACATTCTTCTTGAAGCAATGAACACCAATGATGTAGAAATACGTACCTTCAGGCAAGAAATAAAAAGTTGTGTTGAAGGCTCCTTAGGGGGGGAAATCGACGAGCAGTATAGTGAAACAAAGTTCTTGCAAGTGAAAAAATTAATCAACCGATTTAAAGGGAGAGAGGGATATTCTGATATAGATAAAAGATGGAAGAATAAAGTTACTGATGTGAGAAATTGGTTTGCCTTTGCAGCTTCAGAGAGGTGGAGAGAAGATGATGTTGAATATGAACATTATACTGACTCAGGTGGAAAAAGTGGTGGGCAGAAAGAGAAATTAGCCTACACAGTCCTTGGAGCGTCCCTTGCCTATCAGTTTGGCCTTGAATGGGGAGAGGTTCGTTCTCGCTCCTTCCGCTTTGTAGTAATTGATGAAGCATTTGGAAGAGGCTCTGATGAATCAGCTCACTATGGGCTAGATCTTTTTAAGAGGCTAAACCTTCAACTACTTATTGTTACTCCTCTTCAAAAAATTCACATCATAGAACCCTACGTCTTTTCTGTTGGGTTTGTTCATAACCCCGCTGGTAAAGAATCTTTACTACGAACACTCACTATTGAGGAATATAAAAGTGAGAAGGAGAAACATTCTCGATGACATCCCCAAAGCAGGTGTATAAAAAATTACTACATATGTGGGAAACTGGCTATTTCTATAAAAATTATAGAAAGTGCTTCCCCTATCAGTATAAACTCCCATCGATTAGTGCTAAACAGATGATTGAAATGTTTGATGAAGTGAGTAATTGGAGCAACAGTTTTAAAAACTTTAATAAGTTTTCCCCTTTTTTGAGGTTTAAAGAGGTTAATCATCGTCTATATGGGAAAAACAGTATCCCCTCTTCTCTCTTCTTTGAAAAAATAGAAGACCTTGCTCAACTTTTAGGCAAGATGAGTGAATGGGACAATTTTATCAGGTTAAGTCATGTTTTACAAAATAGAGATGAAAATCTCCTTTCTTGGGCCGAGAAATATCCTTTAAAACTCCTTGAAGTTGCTATAGATGTAGATAAACTACTCCTTCTTTGGCAGTGGATGATAGATCATCCAAAGCCTGAAATATATCTACGACAAATTGACCTTCCTGGAATTGATACGAAATTTACTGAAAAGTATAAAAGTCTCCTCTCTGATTGGCTTGATGTGACTTTAGATACGAGTGTGATAGATGATTCATATAAGGGTATCTCTCAATTTGAAAAACGGTATGGTTTTTTAAGCAAACCTGAACTTATTAGATTTCGCCTCCTTGATTCCTCACTCGCTATAAGAGGTTGTGATGATATTTCAATTCCTTCAACCCAATTTTGTGAACTTTTCCAAGAGGGAGAAAAACTCCCTATCGAGAGAGTCTTTGTAGTTGAAAACGACATCTCTGCCATCACGCTCCCCCACGCTCGTAAGAGCATGGTTATCTTTGGTAGAGGATATAACTTTGACTCTCTCAAAAAGTGCTCATGGCTCCATAGAGTTGATATCTGGTACTGGGGTGATATAGATACTCATGGGTTTGCCATCTTAGATCAGTTTCGCTCTCACTTTAGCCACACACAATCTTTTCTTATGGATAAAGCAACCCTTTTAGAACATAGAGCATCTTGGGGTGTAGAGCCAAAACCTTTTATTGGAGAACTAATTCATCTAAAAGAAGAAGAAGCTTCCCTTTATAAAGAACTCGCTTCTGGCACTATTCAGCCGCTTCTTCGCTTAGAGCAGGAGCTAATACGCTATTATAAGGTTGAATTAAGCATATCAAACATCATAAATGGGTATTAAAGTAGGTATAAATTCTAATATTTGAGTAGATCATTTTCTTACACTTACTATAAGAGAATATAATCTACTCACATTACCTGCTAAATTTAGCCATGTGTAGTCTCTCTTTTAAACGTATCCCCTGCCAAGAGAGCTCATTGTGTGCTAGTTGATAATGAGCACCTTCAATAATTGTTACTTCTACGATATTCTCTGCTTTTTTTATTAACTTTAAACACTCAGCACTCAAGTTTAGCAGATGGAGTTTTTTACCCTGCTCTCCATATTTTTCAGCTACAAAGTTAATAGCTTCAAGGGCAGAGTGGTCGTGAACTTGAGCTTTATTAAAATCGATAACGATATCGAGTGGATCCTGAGAATAGTCAAATAGCTCTTTAAATGATTGTATGGAACCGAAAAACAAAGGGCCTTCTAATGGATAAATTCTAGAACCAAATTCATTGGTAAAAGGAGTTGCTTCAATGTGTTTCCCTTTTTGCCATGCAAAAACCAATGCAGAAAAGATAATTCCTAAAGCTACCGCTATTGCTAAATTCGTAAGGACTGTAGCCACTGACACAAAGATAATAACCAAAGCATCTGATTTTGGAATGTGTTTCATAACACGGAAACTAGACCACTCGAAGGTACTAATAACTACCATAAACATGACTCCAACTAAAGCTGCCAATGGAATTTGTTCAATGAGAGGAGCACCAAAGAGGATAAATCCAAGGAGCGCTAATGCAGCTGTAATCCCTGAAGTACGCCCTCTTCCACCAGCTCTTATATTAATAATGCTCTGCCCTATCATTGCGCAACCACCCATGCCACCAAAAAATCCATTTAAAATGTTGGCAATTCCCTGTCCAACACATTCTTGATTTCCATATCCTCGTGTTTCAGTTAATTCATCCACTAGTGTTAATGTCATCAGTGACTCTATAAGCCCAACAGAAGCTGCTAATATAGAATATGGTAAGATCGTTCTTATAGCATCTAAAGAGAGGGGAAAGAAAGGAATTGAAAAGCGAGGCAAAGATGCAGCTAAGGTCATCTTAGTGGGATCCTTTGCCTGAACAAAATCGAGGACAGTCATAACTTTTAATATGTCAAAATGGTTAAGTATTACACCTATTACACTAACAACTACTAAAGCTGTTAAGGTTGCTGGCACTGCCTTTGTTATTTTTGGCATAAGGAAACTTATAGCCATCGTTAATAAAATTAATAATCCCATAACAATCCAAATAAGGTTCTTTTCTTTCATAGGAATACTGCTTCCTAATTCAAACATCTCGAACTGCGAGCGAAATATAACAATTGCGAGTCCATTTACAAACCCCAGCATAACTGGATGTGGTACGAGGCGAATAAATTTTCCCAACCTAAATACACCAAACAAAACTTGAATAATTCCCATCAACACCACGGCTGCAAAAAGGTATCCAAGGGCAGATTCCATCCCTGCCACAGCAAGCCTCTCTTTCACCAACGGGGCTAAAATTACTGCAACAGCTCCTGTAGCACCGCTGATCATACCAGGTCGCCCTCCAATTAAAGAGGTAACAAGGCCCATGATAAAGGCTGCATAAAGGCCAATGATTGGATCAATTCCAAGAATAAACGCAAAAGCTATGGCTTCAGGAACTAAAGCGAGAGAAACAGTAATTCCAGATAAAAAATCATTTTTGAGATTTCGTGGTTTTGAAATCTGTAGAGAAAAGAGAGTGTTGTTTTGTTTTTTCATTAATTATAAGAACCCTTTAAGATATGTGTGTTTCGGGCACTTTAGCAGGTTCTATGATATTACACAACATGCACACCTACAAACATTCCCAACCTGCCTATAGTACACAAAGATAGAATAGATGGTTTTGCGTATCTGTAAAGGAGAAATTGGTACCACTTTAAAGATAGAATCAAACAAAAAGGATATTTCTTAGAATAAAATATTCACTTAGTATGTATCTCACACACTAAGTGAATTATTGTTACATACAGGCAATCTTACTCACCTTTATTGGATAACTTTCAGGTAATTTTCTTCTACTTTGGACCAATCAAGCACATTCCAAATCGCTTTAAGATAATCTGCTCTGAGATTCTTGTACTTAAGATAATAGGCGTGTTCCCACACATCTATAGCAAGGATGGGAGTCCCTCCATTCTTATTCATAAGGGGAGTATCTTGATTAGGAGTATTAACGACCTGTAAGGATCCATCCACCCTAGCAACGAGGAATGCCCAACCAGATCCAAATCGACCTGCCCCTTGTGCTATCAACTCATTTTTCAACGATTCAACATCACCAAAAATTGCGGTAATCCTTTCTGACAGTTGACCACTTGGTTGCAGTTTTGCATGAGGAGAGAGGATAGAAAAATAAAGATTGTGGTTAACAAACCCTCCTCCATTATTTCGAATAGTAGTTCTAAGTTTCTCATCCTTAATCTCATCGAGGTTCATAAGGATATCTTCAATTGATCGATCCTTCAAACTTTCATCCTTCTCAATGGCTGCATTGAGATTATTCGTATATCCAGCATGGTGTTTTGTGTAGTGAGTTACCATTGTAAGTTCATCTATATGTGGTTCTAACTCATTATAACCATAAGAAAGTTCTATTTGTTTAAACATGGAATACCTCCTGTGTATCATATGTTTAGTATCTAGCTATCTGCTAGGTAATAGATAATATACACAAAATATTCCCATTAGACAAATGAAAACATAATGGAGGGTGTTAAGATAAGATTTATTCAACAGATGTACAATTTTTCATAATAAGGTCGTTTATACTACTCATAAAATCATTCACTTCCCTGTCCAAAGAATCAGGAGGATGTTCATCTAGGTGAATACCTGCGTTATGGATATTATCCCTATTTTCTTGAAGGAGAAGAGGACTAATCCCAGTGGCTTGGAGAAACCATCCTCATTATTTTGGAGCAAGAGCAACCATTGTTGAAAATGATTGAACCAGCCTATGCCCCAAAAATCAAACAATTGCTAGCCATAATTTATCAATCAGTTCCCTTTGTTCCCAACATTTCAAAGTTGAGTGAAAAAAATTGGCATAAACCGACAAACATTTCTTACATCCAGCAGGCAAAGCTCATTCAGCTCCTCTATAAAGTAAGGAAGTGGCATCAGTATTTTACAACGTTTTGACAAGATTTTTCTTGATAACACGAATCTTTTAGTTCTTTTGGGAGAAAACTATCCTAATATAGGCAATCTGAGAGAAACCTTCCTGGTAAACCAGCTGAATAAGAACACTTAATTCGGTACATTGAGAAAAGTGATTTCCTTGTAGATAATGTCTGCACTCTTGAAGTGGGAGGAAAAAAATAAGAACAAGAAGCAACTATATGGTATCCCTTATGCGTATATAGCTGCTGATGATATTGAATTTGGATTTAAAAACAAAATTCCTCTTTGGCTATTCAGATACATGTATTGATATTTCGCTTGTCAACGTGTTCTAATCGTAGCAAATGAGTTATGCACAAATCAAGGTTTTAAATCACTTATCCAAGTTATAACTGATTTAAGAGCCGAATTTCCTTATTTCAAGGATTTACCAGCTTCTCTATATTGTATCAA
>CAYVRR010000056.1:0-13724 GCA_964453215.1 uncultured Spirochaetaceae bacterium
CAGGAGAATATCTATACTCTGAAAGATAGATACCCTTACCCTGTCCAAACTTTCGTTCTGTGTATGTTGGTAATCCATCTTCTGCTTGTAGAACAGTGGTCTCACCATCAATTAAATAGATACCTTGCTTGGGGATGATTGTAAGTTGTGGCTCCTTCTCTTTTGCTACACTCACTTCCCACTGTCCATGACAGAGTCTTTTACCGTCATCATAATCTACACCCAGAACATGTGCCATTCTGAATGAATGATTACGTGATGAGGGAGCATTAACACCAAGAAAGGTACCACCTTCCCAGACCCATTGGGTTAAAAGTGTAACAACCTCATCATTATCCCAGTGATATCCCCCACTCCAGCTGCTCCCTTCAAAGCCTGCGTTGATCAAGATGTCGAGGGAAACAAGGGTTTCCTTGGTAACTTCATCAAAACTCAGGAATTCTACGGCATAGGGAAGACCAGAGAGACTCTCCAGTATGTTGATCAGATCCAGATCAGGATGTTCGTGGTAGTGCCCACCGCACGTCCAAGTCCTGAGCTTTCCCCAGCTGCTGAGGATTCCAATCTTCAAGGGAACGGTATACACCTCTGAAGCTTGATGCAGTTCCTTGATCGTTCTGAACTGGTCAGCAATATCTGCAATGGTTTCAACAAAATCAGGAAAGCCTTCAGTAAGGTGCAAGTAACCACCTAGCCCTATGCGGTCGATAGGAGCCCTAAGCATCGCTCTTCTGACATTCACCCAGTATTTCTGTGCATCGAGCGCAGGGTTGCCTCCTTCCTTGAATGTGGGAGCTCCTCCGAGTCCCACAGGGAAGAGATAGGGATGCAACCTCAACTCATGAGTAAGCCCTCCTGGAACAGCATTACAGAGACGAACCTCGAAGCCGGAGAAGACACACTTTATGATTCCATCGAACCCGATTGTCTGGAAGGCCTCTGACTGTGGTTCCATTCCAACCCAGCTGTCATCATAAAATACATAGGCTTTTTTGCCATAGCTATGCACAATATCAACCAGCTCTTTGGCATACGAGCAGACAAAGGCATTGGTGAACCAGAGGTAGTCCATCATTCGTTTATTCCAAGTAACATGTGAAGGATTGCGATTCCCCTTGTTAATGAAGGTCTCACCAGTGAGACGGTACCCATATTCTGCTTCAAACTGGTCCAAGGCAAGCGGGCTGACCGTGAAATCATAGGAAGCCCAGTCGGTGAAGAGATTCCTGTTTCGCACTTCACTTCCCCAGATCCACACGAAGTTATAGAAGAGGGATGTGAAACGAACAACATCTGTTTCGCTGTGTTCTTCACACCAACGGACCAAATAGGATTGAAGGTAGCTCTGGACCTCGGGGTACCGAGGATCCAGCTGCATCAGTGGTTCGCTTTTCCAATTGTTGGTCACATGGTTGTACATGTTTATCTCTTCCCAGATACGGAAAGCAAGGAAGTTCACACTGTACTGGTGAAAGGGTATACAATCCTCGATAGCAACTGTCCCAGTTCTAGCATCATACTGCCATGAGGAGGCAATGACTTCTTCTCCAGTTGTCCGATCGAAGACCTGCCAATACGATACAGAATCTTCATTAACCTCAAACTGTTTGGCAAAGTATGGTGTTAATAGCGGAATTTCCGCTGTCTTGGAAGTGGCTATTACTCGCTCACTCTCTAGGAATACCTGCTGTTGGAACTGTGGGTTGGCTGAGGCAAACTCGTTATGTTCACGAATGATGCAGATAGTGGAATACACATCCATCCCCGCTTCCAGCAACCGTGGAGAGAGCTTGGTCCCATCACAATCGCGAATGACATCAGCACCCCACTTCTCTGCTAGAGAGAGGGAAAGCTCTTCACAACCTGCTTCCCCTGGTATGGTAAAAGAACCACGGGATTTCCTTACTGTTTCCATTTCAGCTACCTCACCCTATGACGGTACCATGAGATGGATAGGTAGTCCAGAAATGGTTGTTTCTAAATAGAAAGCAGCGCTGTAATCAATCTATCGTTATCTTCTCTATTCCGCACCGCTATACGTATGCATTGTCTTGGAGCAATACCCTTCTTATTTGAAAGATCCTTAATCAACATGCCATATTTCTCCAATAGATCAACTGCCAGATTATACGACTGCAATGGGGCTTTAACTTCGCACATGATGTAATTTGCTTCAGAGTGGAAAACATCAAGGTACGTAATCTGTTGCAATGCCTGTTCGAAACGATCTCGCTCAGTTTTAATAGTATCAAGGGCAATCTCATAATCTCTACGGTATTTATTCCAAATTTGTAAAAAGAATTCCCCAAATGAGTTGATGTTCCAAATTGAAAGTTCACTTGCAATATTGGAAAGCACATCCTCATTCGCTGTTGCTAATACACCTAGACGAGCCCCTGGAACCCCAAATGATTTGGAAATACTCTTTATGACGATAAGATTCTTATGGGTGTCTAGTACTTCCTGATCTAACAAAGAAGACGGTTCAGAAACGTCAGCAAAATCACTGAAAGACTCATCAACAACCAAAAGGATATTCCGGCTCTCTGCCCACTCCACCATTGCAAGTACATCGGCTTTAGAAATGTAGTTCCCTGATGGATTATCAGGATTTATCAACAGAAGCATTTCTAGCTCTGTATGTGCGTAAAATTTGATAATATCTTTAGTAGTATAAGAAAAATCTTGAGAAGTAATGGGGAATATGGAGAGTTGATCTTCCTTTGCTCGATTACGATATTCATCGAAGGAAGGACTCATCATTCCTATTTTCCCTTTGGTTCTTTCTATCAAGGCCTTGATCAGTTCAGCAGCTCCATTTCCAACAAGTACATTTTCAGGATGTAGCCCATAATAGTTTGCTGCAAGTAAATTATTAACGTTTTGCCCGCTTGGGTATTGGCGTAAGAGGATATCAAAACTCACCTTCATCTCATCAACCAATTTTGCTGGAGGGAAGTAAGGATTAACCAAATAGCAGAAATCCAACAGGTTAGGGAATCTCCAAAATCCACCATAGCGGGAATTTATTTTCTCAAATCGCCTCTTTGCATCAGGTTCAAACAAGCACTGAGCAATGTCTAAATCCTGGATATCATCAATCTCATACCAGCGTTCTTTATCAAGAACCATTGCCTTGATCTTTGGTTCATCCAAAAGGGCAATCACCTTAAGGACCTGTTCATAATATTCATTATTGCCGAGCGCTTTGCTGTATGCCTCCAAGAAAGGAATATAGTGAGAATTGGAGAACTCTTTGCTGAACCGGTAAATATTCACCGTCTTGTAATAGGTGCTGGTATCACAAAAACGAAACTGTTTCTTATCCAAGAAACCGGTAATTCGTTGCTTATCATCCAAGGTTACGACAGTTCCATCCATCCAACTTTCATACTTTGCAACAAGTACAAGGTTCGGTTCCTGATGCTGGAGCATTTTTTCAAGCACACCACCTTCAATAATAAGGTCAGACTCAAGCAACAAGGTATCATCTTCTGCAAGATACTCCTTTGCCAAATAGAGTGAATAAATATTGTTTGTCTTATCAAAGATAGTGTTGGCAACAAATACAATCGGGGTTTTTATTTGCAGTGTATGTACATACTGGGTGAGCATCTCCCCTTTGTATCCAACAACAAGAATGATTCGGTCAAGTTCCAGAACATCCAATTGACGTAGAACACGTTCGATGAGTGTTTCATTGTTTACAGAAACCATGCATTTTGTATTGTTCTTCGTGAGTTCTTTAAGCCGCTTTCCCATTCCTGCTGCCAATATAATTGCCTGCATTACGTTATCTCCTCAGCTACAGTGCTCGGTGTATCTATCAAACTTGCAAGATAGGTTGCTATCCGTTCCCCACTCTCTCCCTGGTACTGCCATGCAGTCTGTTTGGCTATCTTCCGGTTTTCTTGAAGTTCACTACTATTTACAGCCTCAAGCAATACTTCCTTGATTTTGGAGAATTCTTCCCTCTTGAGTTCTACTCCAATCTCAGGGAGAACTCTGAACTTCCAAGGTTGTTCTTCTATATCATAGGAATCATAAGGCATTGAATCATACTCGCCAGTCACATAGAGGAATGGTCGGTTAAACAAAAAGGTATAGTCAAAGATTACTCCGGAAAAATCACTAATCATGATATCAGAACTTGAGAGTGCTTGCAAATTCTCAGTGCTGTAATCCCATGAAAGGTTCTTTGCGTCAGCATATCGATTCGTCAGCTCGTCCAGTACATGCTTTTCTGATTGCTTTGACTGAGGATGTGGCCTAACAATAATCTGAAATCCAGTTTCCACTAATCGATCGAGAAGAGATGCCCCATATCGGCTGAGAATTCCACTTTTTCCCCAAGAGGGAGCCACCAGAACAGTGAACTCATCTTGGTCCTTTATCGGCAGTAATGAAGCTTTCTCTTGTAAAATATCCAGATAAGGGCACCCCACTACCACCAACTCCTTCTCCTTGATTCCCCTCTTTTGTTCAAGTAGACGAATATGTTCTTTCTGGTATTCTCCTGAAAGCAGGACTGAATCAAAGTAGTCCAATCCAAATAGACGATAACTGGTTGCATCATCAACAGCATGGAGCACATGTGAGTAATGCTTTACTCCCCTAGATCGTTTGAGCTGATACACATCAAGCCCAGGAGTAGTCATCAGACACACATCTGCTTCTAGAAAATTCAAACGAGTAAAGGCTTTATTCCCTTCACCAATGAATTCAGTGGTTATGTGGTTATAGGTATCGCCAAAGACTGGATCATCTTCTGAAGATGTATAGAACACCGTAGAAATGCCTTTTCTCTCCAATGCAGTCAGAACGGGTTTAAAGACTGTATAGTACCGCTTCCCCTCTGAGTAAATCACAAGGGGAAAACGACGCTTACTAGTGCTTACTTTCCCCCCAGATAGTACAAACTTGAGTTTAATCACTGCAGCCTTTCCAAGAAAATAGAGCATCGTTACCAAACCTATGACAATGGAGAAGAGCATGCTTCCTGTTCCTGGATCAATATAGCAAAGTATCATTACAATCACTCCTGTCCTAAAGATGTCCAGTTAGATTCATCGAAGATAGAATCATGGATGGAAAAACTATATTGGGCATTATAGTCAAATGTATTCCCGCGATTATCTTGAGGATCGTGAGAAGAGTAATAACACTCGATTAAACTCTTATCGACAACTTCAAATACATCTTTGCCTGTGAAAGGATTTATAGCCGGTTCTCTTATCTGGTCAAGCGCTAGAATCGGTACATCCGCTGTAGTCATAAAGGAATTATCTGTTTGCATCGGTTTTGTACTTTCGAAATCCTTTACCATCAGTAATGCGTTATAGGATGCCAATAATAGTCCATTCTCAGAAAATTCTTTAAACGCAGGTGTCGCCAATGTATTTCCATGATCAGAGACGATAATAATTCTTGTATTGTCATACACACCTTCTTCCCTAAGATGGTCAAGCCAGGATCCAATTTTACGAAGTGCAGCTACATTAGCATGATAGTGAATCTGAGCTTTCTCATCATAGTACTCATCGCCTTGAAGAGGATTACTAATATCGGTGACATCAACAACCGGCTCATAACCAGGAGCCTGCAAGAAAATAGGTTCATGCGTTGTATCATTAACCATGAATATGAATGACTCTCTTTCAGTTTCAGCTGTAGTAAGCCTTGGCAAATAATGGAGTACAGAATATGAATCAATAAAACTATTGGTATTCTGGGTATTCTCATCCATAAGGAAGTATGTCCCTTCGTAGTAGAACAATTGTCTCAATATGGGATAGGCAATACGGAGTAACGAGAACATTGGTATTCGCCTTGTTATAAGATTGCTCTCATATTCAGGCCCCCAGAGATCAATCTCTGGATGTTCCATCTTATACTGTGATGAATATCTTCCTTTCAAACTACCTACATGTATATCTGGATATGTTTTAAAGGCGGAAAAATCACTCTCCCATTGGTAATTCGCCAGTGGAGGATCAAAAACTGATACATCATAGCCTGCTTCGGAGAACAACACCGGCATAACGAGGGAGGCTTCATTATGCTTATCAACCAGCTTTTCATTGTTACGTTTATTAATTGCAGAAGGCAAATATTCATACCCACCCATAATTGGAGGAGAACCTGTTAACGTAACCTTTCCGGGAGATACAGTATTTGGATAATAGACAAATCCTTCATACTGCTCTTCCAACTCCGGGAACTGGTCAAAAATAATTGGTAGATACGAACTAATTGCCCGATCCAAGAAAAGAACAATAACATTGTTACCTTCTTTGTTAAGCTCGATTACAGGTTTCATACGATCACTTTGAATCTCAGAAAGTGAATTCCCTTCAACATTCTTTGCATGAATCGTATAAGTCTTCTGGATGCTTACCATTGTATACAACCCATTGGCGGCCGAAGCAATCACCATAATTGTCAGCAAGCTGGTTAGCATACGCGACTTATTACTTTTAAGTAAAAAAGTGACAACAATAAAAACCGCTATTGTAACAATGAAGGGAACAATTGCTTGTATTGGAGAAGCACGTAAAAGGGCTGGTTCATCAAACAAGAGAACCTTACTCACATTCCCATATGATCCTGTAAACACAAATAGGTTTACCAACGCTGAAAAAGAGAATACCAAGGACAGAAATGCAAACAAACTGCGCATCTGCTTATTGGACATGCCATAGATAAAAATTGGCCAGATAACAAACAAGCCAAATAACAATACTGCAGTTTGATAAACATAGAACAAAGGATTCTGTACAACACCAGTAAATGAAAATTCTATAGGAGAAGTTGCAATAAGATTGGTCGGGACAACAAATGCAGTAACCAACCACATCAGCCCCATTGAGAGCATGAATATATGAAAGACTTGTTTTTTCTTATCCATAAACCTTGCAAGATATCGAGTCTGAAAAAACTGTACAGCCTTTACCAAGAGTGGCAATGCGATAATAAATGCAACCCCGAAAAGCAGAATCAGCCGTTTAATCATCGGGAAGCCTGACTTGAACAGGAGAATTGCACTGACCATTCCCATAGCTCCTACAACAGCAAGAATATACAGCACTTTTAAAGGTTGCCTCATCTTATAGAAGATATTCTTGATTAATGAGAAGACATTATTCAGTGTCCAGTAAAAAACTAAGCCAGCTGGAGAATTGTATAGCAGTACCAAGAAAAGCCCGGCCATTCCATACAACTGAAGCTTGTCACGAAGAGGAAAGCCTTTTGTGTAGATGATACCAGCAATTATATTGATCAAAGTCATAAGGATGGGTAATACATTTATGGATAAGGAACCAACTGAGAGCAATCCATCTGGCTTTCCCAAGTCTCGGATAATCAAGAATGATTCTCCTTGTAGTTGTGGCAGATGAGAAAGGAATTGATAGGCTGCGATAAAAAAAGGAACCTGGATTAGGAGACTTACTGAACTGCGCAAAGCATATGCTGGATGATAATGGTTTTGGCGATAGAATGTAGAGAGAATCATGTACTGCTCATCACCTTTGAAAGCAGTTTTAATTCGCTGTATACCTGGTTGCATAGCAATACGCATATCGCGTTCTTTTCTTTGCAACCGATCAGCAACATGGTAAAGGGGTAACGTTAAAAAGCCTACAAACAAACTAATTCCAGCAATAGCAAACCCAAGATTATCGAAAGCTTTAAAAAAGAACACAAAGAGTAATTCGATTAATAACTCAATCGGCTGTACTAGAAGAATATATATTATTGATCCCACAACAATCCCCTTGGGTCATGATTAAGCAGTCTATCACGAGACATCGAATGAGCATACCATATTCTCATGCTGTTGGCGATACCAGCAAGACTCTATAGTGACCTCAACGACGTATTCCTTGCTTTATTGAGAGAACCATTTTGGGATAGAAAACAAGATTTATTAACAGAGAAACTCCAAAACAAAGCACAGAGACTTTAAGAGCCATGACTATCCAATCAAAATAGGTATGATCTATTAAGAAAACCCCTTGGGTGATAACTACCATTAGGCCCAAAGACAAAGCATCAACCAGGCAATGCAATAGAAAGTGCTTCAATGATCTTCGAATTATGTTTCGTGAAAGGTACCATACCAAATAAAATGTTCTATATGCCATGGCTATGAACGTACCAATAGCTACCCCAATTAATCCAAATCTCCGAACCAGCACGATGGAAATAATAATATTCAACGAAGCCTCAATTATTGCACTTCGTTGCGTCTCTTTAAAATGTCCAGCAGCTAGAACCAATTGATTATAAGGCAATCGCAAACAATACAGTGCTTGGGCCATGGTTAGTAATACAGCGAATAAAGGGTAAATGTACGTTGCATCAGTAATATCGGCAGTATACACAGCAATGAACGGCGTAATGAGAATCCCAGTAATAGTAAACACCAATACTACAAATGTATGCATCATCCATTCAAATTTGTCATATACTTGCCCAAGCTTTTCCATTTCTCTGTTTGATAACATGCTTCCAAAGAGAGCGCCCACTCCTGAAGTAAGAGAAAGAATTATCTTTCTAATGCTATTTACCACCATATAATGAACAGAATACACAGAAACAGTACTAAAGGAGCTGAATAGGGTTAAGACAATCATATCAGTACTATTCAGCACTACAGATGCAACATGCTGTGCAATACCGTTCCACTTTTGTTTGATTGGCTCGGAGAAAAGCTGTATTGAAAGATCAGGATGGTATCGCCAATGTACCACTAGCTGATAAACCACAGGACGACTAAGAAAAATCAGTGCTGATACTAACTTCACAATTTGTATTGATTGATTGAATCGAATTAATATCACTACGATCAGCGTGTTGATAATGGTAGTTAGACTATTAGTAATAAACGTGACGAATCCCAATTGGTCAGCGTTCAACAATAGTTGATAGGAAATACCAAAATAATATTGGGAAAATGAACTAAATGCGATAATCAGGATGAGTGATCCAGTATAGAGAAAGGAATATGGAGAATCGACCATCAAAGGATAAAAAAGGAAAAGAGCAACAGAGTACACTAAAAGCAAGAAGCCAATCTTTTTGAAAAACCTGTTAGATGATACGAGAATTCTACTTATCTCATTTGTATCTTTTTTGGCTAAGGGACTGTAGAGAGAAGCTTGCACAACTGCTCCGACACCAAGCTCTAAGAAAGCTATAATAGATACGAACTGAGTTATAGAAGCAATTAATCCGTTGACATCTGACCCATACGCTTTAATGAAAAGCCGAGGCAGGATAATCCCACAGACAACAACAATAAGTTGATTTGCCAGCGAAGTGAAAGTATTTAATGCTAATTTTTGCCTTCTTGTCATGTACCTTTCCAATTATTGGAAGTTTATCACCAGTAGCAAAATTCTACTAGGCAAAACAACTACACTTACCAAATTCTTGTAGCTGTTCATTTTTTAATTGAGATCAGATCAATCCAACTACCCAGATCATAGTCATAAGATTCAGGCTCGAATGGTTCAAGGCCAGAGAAATGGAAAAATGTGAGCTCACCAAAGAATATCGCTCCACTTGCGTCTACATAGAAATCTACCCTCACATGAGGAATGTCTTTTGCCAATTTCCTTGCTAAGTAGAGCATCTCTTCCCATTGAGCAGGTTTCTCGAGCATGTAATCGCTATTTGGATAATGTTGGCGTAGCGATTGACGATTCCACTCACTATCAAAGAAATCAAACTTTGTCTCGCTACCCCTATCTGAAGCGACAAAAGCAAATTTCGGTTCACCATTAAAACAAAAAATCTTATAATCCTTTGGAGGTTTCCCATCAACAGTTTTAATCATTTCCTCACAAATGATTCTTGGACGAATATGCTTGTAAGGCCACTCACGTAACCCCCAGTAGTATTGCTTCCTCATCCATGTTGCAGCTAAGTCTCTTGTCGCTGAAGTAGATAATGATGATTTATCAGTACAAAGCAATACATCGCCTGAAGTGTGAGTTGGTTTCATAACAAATTGATCTGGTAGAGCTGAGAAATCAATCTCCATGACAGTATTGTAAACCCCAAGAAGTGGGACTAAATATTGTTCTCCAATGGTATCGCTCACATATTCTCGCACAGCAAACTTATCCACAAGATCTACATACTTTGGATTGTGATCGTATAGCTTCAGCCACTGTAATTTCTCGTTATATGTTACAGGATTATCTAAAGACAAGCGTTTCCCAATCTTAACCCTATAGATCCACGAAAGAAATAACTTATCGGGAAGGATACGTGAAATAGATTTTCCTAAAAAGAATTCTCCAAAAAGAACAGGCTTCCTTAAACCTTTTTTTATTTTTTTAATAATATTCATACTATCACTTAGTCCTTCCTGATTGAGATTTAATCACTTCATGAATATATGACTCCCAAAGGGAAAATACTGCTTGAGGGTGTACAATTTCCCGAACTTCTTTTGCACGGTTACCAAGTCTCTGAGAAAAACTCTTATCCAATATCATTTTTCTCATAGCACTAGCCAAAGCCTGCTCATCTCCAACTGGAGTCAATAATCCATTCACTCCATTATCGATTAACATAGCGGAGCCTCCGCATGGACAATCAGTTGAAATTACAGGTAGTCCCAACGCCATAGCTTCAATCAGAGCGTTGGAAACGCCCTCATAATCAGAAGAGAGCACGAACATACTTGCATCAAATAGATACTCGTCAATATTATTCTTAATACCACGAAGAAAAACTCGAGAATCCAATGAAAGCTCATGAATTAAGGTTTCTAAAGGTTCTCGCAAATCGCCTTCACCAAAAATCTCCAGAGAATATTCTGGAAATTCGTTTGCGATTGATGCAAAGGCGCTTATCAACAACGTATGATTTTTCTGGGGAAAGAGCTTACCAACAGTAACAATCCTCGGTTCCCGTTGCTGGACATCTCGCTCAATAAGAAAAACAGGATTCAGTGGATTTGGTATAATTGTATCATTGCATCTATAGCAGCCTGAAAAAAACTGCTTTGCATCAGGTGTTTGAAATACAATTCCATCAGCTCTCTTGATTAACCATTTTATAGAAAGCCTTGGTAGTAATGAAGCATAGTCGACTTGTGGATCATTTCGAAATGAAACGATAACAGGAACAGTAATTTTTTTTCTGATATAAAGAATACGAAAAATTTCTCTCTCAAGAAAGGTAATAATTACTGCAGGATGATACGTATCAACTATCTCGAGCAACCGCTTGTTACGTCGGATATTCTTTTTAAACTTGTTCTCAAGTACTGCTTCTGAAGAATCATCCAAACTGAGTAATTGTATTGAAGGATGCAACTCATAGGAGCTTTTTCCATATGTCGTAGTAAGGAGAATTATCTGGTATGTTTCTGCAAAGTGATTAGAGAGTGTACTTAAAACCCTCTGTGCACCACCTTTTTTCAAATTGGATATATAAAATAATACTGTCTTCATTAGCTTCTCAAAATGATACTACCAGAAAATTACGTAGTTTATAGTACATAACCGTTGCGACATGTCTTCTTCGTAATCCGGAGATTAAGAAAGAATATCCTAAAAGTTTGAAAGCAGCGATTCTATCCCCTCGGTTTCTTGCAATTTTTGCTTCACAGTAGGCTTGATATGCTTTCTGATAATTCCTCTTCGCATGTCTATTGTAATAATGATACTTACGCCGGAATTTTTCAAATAATTCTTCTGAATGATTGTCCTTTCCGGTCCGCTTTCTCATCCGATATAAAAATCGTACATATTGAGCTCCTAAGAATTGGCCGTATCTATCCGATCGCCCCACACCTTCCAAAGAGATCCGATGTGCAAGTAAAGGCTCTTCCATAATTCCGATACTATAACCACAGCTTAATAGACGTAACCACAAATCATAATCTTCTACCGACTGGATAGACCGATATCCTTGTAAATCCAGCAAAACGGATTTTTTGATTAATACAGAAGGATGTACTACCAGATTCTCGCAATACATTTGTTTCTCTAGGTTATGGTTTCGCCTGTAGACAGGGCCTCCCTCTCTTGGAAGAGTATTACCATCTTCGTCGATGGGTATCATCTGAGTTGACACCATATCACAACTGTGAGAGTGAAGAAATTTGACCTCCTTTTCTATTCTATCTGGAAGAGAAATATCATCAGCATCCATTCGTGCTATGTAGTCTCCGTGCGAAAGTTGTGTGCCATAATTCAAGCAATACACTAATCCTCTGTTCTCTGGATTGATATGGAGCATAATCCTTTCATCACTGGATTCATAGGTTTTTAGAGCCCTTATCGCTTCTGTATTCTCTGGGTTATCTACAATAATTATATATTCAATATTGGAATAGGTTTGTGCAAGCAGGGAATCTACAGCTGCTTTAATATATGCATAGGGTTCGTTATACGTACTCATAATTATGGATACAAGAGGATTATTCACAGTTACTTCCTTGAAATTCACAACACCTTTTCCCTTGAGTATACTACATCCTACCTCTTATTGGGAAATGACTCTTGCTCCAAAGCATAACAAACTGAATTCAAGTTAATCCGTACTTACTTCATGCAAAAACATCAATACAAACCTACTCCAACCCCTTCTCCACCACGTACAACACATCCTTGTCCACCTGTTCCCTGACAGCCTGAAGGCTCTCGAATTTAGTTATAGGACGAATGAAGTTCTTGATCTCCATGGTTATAACCTGACCATAGAGGTCACGATTGAAATGAAGAAGGAAGGTCTCAATGGTAACGGTGGGATAATCATCTACGGTTGGCCGGGGACCGATGCTCGTAACACCAAGGTATCGTACCCCATCTACGATGGTGATCGTTCCATACACCCCATGACGGGGAATAAGCTTGTTGGATGCAATTTTCATGTTAACGGTGGGCATTCCCACCGTTCTCCCCAGCTGTCTTCCGTAGACCACTTCCCCAGTCATGGTGAAGGGATGCCCTAGCATCTCTTCAGCCTCTTCAATCTCTCCCCTGAGTAAACTATCGGCTATACGGTCAGCAGTAATCGGTTCATCCTTGTAGAGCACAGGATTAATGAGATCAAGCTTTTCATTGTGCTCCTTGAGCGAGACAAGCCCAGGATGATGGCTTCCCACAATTACGGAGTCGAAACCCTTGGTTTCCAGACGCTTATCGACGTGAATAATGCTACACCCCTGGCCAGCATACTCCCTGATCAAGGCATCGCGCTCTTCATCAGTGGTAAGCACTGCTTGGCCGGTAACCGGCTGGATATATATTTTTTCTGGCTTGTGGGCAAGGATGGCTTGGTGCCCACGATGCACCCCATCAAAATGCCCGAATGCTACACTCATACCTGCCTCCTCGGCCTTCGGTAGAAAAGAAGCCCAATTACATAGTAGATGACCGTTGCTAACCAGAGCTGCCATCCACCTTGTATGACACTCGGTACATAGCTGGCAACCAACACAGCCAGTGTCAGGATGGGAAGGATATTCCCTCCTGGTGCATGGAAGAACCCTGCTTCCTTGGTTGGGTGTTGTTTTCTTGACTCAATGACTGTTACACAGACAATTGCCACCACGATAACATTACAAAGAGCTCCTAGGTTGATCAGAAGATTGGTAAGTTGGGGAAATGCGGCAAAAAAACCGGTTACGAGCACTACTACTGCCGTTGCTGTCAGTGGGGCACCATTTTCCTTACCTGTTCTAGCAAGGAACCGAGGAA
>CAYVRR010000057.1:0-13005 GCA_964453215.1 uncultured Spirochaetaceae bacterium
GAAGTGTGAGTACAATCTCTATGAGAAACAGAATCAGAGTCTTCTAAAAGTGGACTTTTTTATTGTTCACCATAATAAGGAGACATTTCTTCTATCCTTTCTAAATATTGCAATTTATGGAACCAAATTGTAATCTATCATCATGGAATTGAGCCCTAAAGAACAAGCAAAAACCCTTCCTCATCACAGTGGCGTCTATATTATGAAAGATGCTAGTGGGAAAGTTGTTTATGTGGGTAAAGCAAAAGACTTACGAAACAGAGTTACATCGTACTTCCTTACTGGTAAAGATATAAAAACTACTTTTTTGGTGAGTAAGATAGCTAATATTGATTATATTATTACTGGAAATGAGTATGAAGCTCTTGTATTAGAGAATAATCTTATAAAGAAATATCGTCCTCACTATAATATCTCTTTAAAAGATGGGAAAAGTTATCCCCTCATACGTATCACACATGAAGATTTCCCTAAAGTCTTTAGGACGAGGCGAGTGATTAATGATGGCTCTCTCTATTTTGGTCCATACCCTGATTTAAAAAGTCTCAATGAATATCTTGAACTTATCGATAAAATGTTTCCATTGAGAAAGTGTGGAATTCCCCTTCGTAAGAGAGAAACACCTTGCTTATACTACCATATTGGTCGTTGCTGTGCCCCATGCGCAGGCCTTGTCACCAAAGAAGAGTATGGGAAGCATATAGAGAAAGTGAAAAAATTCTTATTAGGAGCTGATGATGAACTTGTAAGGGTAACTCGAAATGAGATGAGTGAAGCAGCGAAAATGCTCCAATTTGAAGTAGCAGCCCAAAAAAGAGATCTTCTTCAGGCATTAGAATCAGTTTCACGAGTGCAGCAGGTAGAAGATTTTTCTGTTGAAAGTAGAGATTACGCTGCTTGTGAGATGAGAATGCACTTAGCTACAGTGAGTATGCTTCAAATAAGAGATGGCAAGTTAATGGGAAAAGCTCTTTACAGAGCAGAAACTTTTGGAGATGAAACTGATACACTCGTCCATTTTCTCACCCAGTATTATAGTGATGGGGGAAATATTCCCCAAGAGCTCTATGTCTCTCATGATGTAGATAGTGACCTTATTAGAACTTTTTTAAATAACGAGATGAATTATGATATTGATGTTTCTGTTCCTAAAGAGGGGAAGCATTATCGTGTGTTAAGGATGTCAGCAGAGAATGCCTCTAGAGATGTAGAGAAACGATTAAGGAGTAAAGGAAACCCAGAAGCACTCGATGAGTTAATGGAGGTGCTTGGACTTGAAGAGCCCCCTATGTATATAGAAGGATTCGATATAGCTCAGCTTAGTGGAAAGTTTACGGTTGCCTCCCTCATTACATTTGTTGATGGAAATCCAGATAAATCTAATTATAGAAGATTCAATATTAGATCTCTTGGTGGAAGAGTTGATGATTATGGTGCTATTAAAGAGGCTGTCACTCGTCGTTATACGAGACAGGTGAGAGAGAAAAAGAGACTTCCTGACCTTGTGTTGATTGATGGAGGTAAGGGGCAAGTTAATAGTGCCAAAGAAGCTTTATTAGAATTAGGGCTTGATACACTTCCTGTAATAGGGCTTGCTGAAAAGTTAGAAGAAATCTATTTCCCAGATGATAGAGATGCTCTTGTGCTACCGGAATCTTCTCCTGCATTAAAGGTGTTAATTGCTGTTCGTGATGAAACGCACCGCTTTGCGACAAGTCTTAACCAATCTCAACGTGCAAAAGAGGCAACTTTTGCCCTTCTTGAGTCTATTAGTGGAGTTGGACCTGCACGAAGTAAACGATTGATGCAACACTATGGAACAATAGAAGATCTCCTTTCTAGTAATCCTGAAGAGATTGCAAAACAAACACGTATTCCCCTAGATGTTATATTAAGGGTGATTAAAACCTTGCATTTGTAGCAATTTCTAAAAACTCTATACGCTCTTCTCTTTTTCCATGATCTATTAAGATGGTCGCAATGAGTTGTTCTAAAATTATGAGACTCATATCGTTACTATATTCACGTAGCTTGATATCATATTCTCCTAGAGCTCCTATTATGTTGTGAATTGATTCTAAGGAGAAAAGGGCGGCCCCATCTTGATATGTTCTGTGATCACTTTTTCTTGTGATAGGTGATTTCTTTCCTGCAACAGATGCATTGAGAGCGCTTTCATCCCAACTATTACCCCTTAAAAGGCTCTCTTTAACAGATAAAAGACGTCTAAATGCCCACAATAGGCCATTGATTAGGAGAATGCCTTGGTTTTCTTGTTCCCTCAGCAGTGCATGGAGTATCTCTAATGAGGGCTGATACCCTTTTGTTACTAGAGCTTCAAAGAGAGAAAATACAGATTCAACTCGTGTATGTTGAACATAGGTTTCAATATGTTCTTCTGTTACTAATGTGATTTTTTCAACGAGTATATATTGCATCAATTGTGAAACAGCTTGACGTAATTTTGCAGTATCATTATCTACTAGTTCTAGTAGCAGAGAAATTGCCCCCTCTTCAATATCTACATTATAGGAGGAGAAAATTTTTCTTACAAACTGAGGTTTCTTTGATTCATACATTTCAAAGAAGACTTTTTTAGAGCCTTTAGGAATAGCTGCATCAAGTTTCCCTTTTAATTTATATTCATCGCTGATAAGAACAAGAGTTGCACTTTCACATGGGCCCTTCACATATTGTGTGAGAGATAAGATAAGTGGTTGCTGAGCTGTTTCCATTTGAGAGAGAATTACGAGCCTGTGATCACTAAAGAGGGAATTATTGTGAAGAACTTCAAATATTTCTCCATTAAGTGTTTCAAATGGATAAAATCGATGGATTTCAATCTCACTCTCATACTCATTTTTTAATTGAGATCTAATCTCTTTTAAATAGGCTCCTTTATCCCCAGTATCTGGGCCAAGAAGGGCATGGATTCGTTTAGATTCAGTTTTCATAGTCACGAATTATTAGTTGTAGTTTTCCAATTATTGTTACATCTTTTGAAAAAATTGAACCATATTTAGGGTTTTCAGCTCTAAGTTCGATTGCATTAGGGGTGATATAATATCTTTTTAGGGTAACGCGATTCTCTTCTCCTAGTCGAGCAACAACAATATCTCCATTGTTTGCTGTATAGGATTGTTTAATAATTGCTAAGTCTCCATCCAAAATTCCAGCATCTTCCATCGAATCTCCTTCAACATGGAGAGCAAAAAAATCTCCATTTGATGAGAGCATTTTAGATGGGATGTGAAGATCATACTCTTTATTCTCTTCTGCAAGAATTGGAGTTCCTGCAGCGGTTGAACCGATGACTGGAACTTTTATAATTTCAACAGAGGAGGATGTGCTAAAGCCAACAACACCAGTTGAACGAGAGATGCCACTTTGTGAGTGGATCTTACCTTTTTTCTCTAAAGCTCTTAAATGATCGTGAGCTGCTTTAGGGGTAATTTCAAAATAGCTTGCAATATCTCTCACAGAGGGTGCATATGAGTTCTCACTTATGTAATCTTTAATAAAGTCAAGAACTTGAGTTTGCCTCGCAGTTAATTTAATCACATCTAATCCTCCTATTCTTCAAAACGATTAAGAAATAATTTTTCTATTGCTTCCATTGCTTCATCTTCATCAGGTCCCTCTGTAGTAAGTGTTATCTTTGATTTATACGCAGCTCCAAGGGTGATAATTCCCATAATAGATTTGCCATTAATCTTCATTCTATCTTTTTCCATATAGAGTTGTGATGAATACTTATTAGCAACTTTAACAATTAGGGCAGCTGGACGCGCATGAATTCCTGCTC
Source organism: uncultured Spirochaetaceae bacterium (assembly GCA_964453215.1). Taxonomy (GTDB): domain Bacteria; phylum Spirochaetota; class Spirochaetia; order Sphaerochaetales; family Sphaerochaetaceae; genus SABI01. The sequence continues at coordinate 3,806 of CAYVRR010000057.1, forward strand.
TGTTTAACACTTCGACGACTCGTTCGACCATACTTAGAAAGTCTCCTCATTATTGTAATACAAGTTTCTAGCTGATTCACTTTCCAGCCATTTTAATACACTTTGATCAAATTCTTTTGCTGAGTAATATCCTAACTTCTTAAGACGCTCATTTCTTGCAGCAGTTTCGATGATGATGGGAACATTTCTTCCTGGTTTTACAGGAATCACCAATTTGGGCACTTCTATACCCAATAAGTTCTCCTTCATCTCTTCTCCAATCCTATCATAATTCTTTGTTGAATCCCACTCTTCAAGATGCACCATTAATTGAACTTGTTTCTTATCTCTGATTGATCCAACTCCAAACAAATTCGCAAGGTTTAAAATTCCTAATCCTCTGATTTCCATGTGGTGGGCAAGTGAGGGGTTTTCTCCACTACCTATGAGAAAGGTATCACTAATATTTCGTAATTTAACAGTATCATCACTAATTAGTCGATGGCCTCGGTCAATAAGTTCTAAAGCAGTTTCACTCTTTCCAACTCCACTATCACCAAGGATAAGAACACCTATTCCATATACCTCAACTAATACCCCATGAATAGTAATAGTATCAGCAAAAATTTCATCGAGCATTTGAATGAGGCCTCTATTAAAATCGGCTGAATCAAGGTTTGTTTGTAATATTGAGCAGCCAGAACGTTCTGCTATTTCAATAAATTGGGGGCTTGGATTTCCTCCATCACAAAATATTACAGTGGGTATTGGGTAGGTGAAAAGTTTCTCAAGTGTTTGTAGTGAATTTTGAGATTCTAATTTTTTTAAATATTGTTGCTCACCCCTACCAAATACCTGGATACTTTCAAAACTAAATTCTTCAAAAAAACCACTTAAAGGGAGGCCTGGCCTGCTGATTTTACTTGTAGTGAGTTCTCTTGATAATCCTGAGCGCCCCGCAATACAGGTGAGTTGGAGATGGTTGTGCTCTTTTAGATCTAAATCTAATAAATCGAGAATAGAAAACGCTGCCATAGAATCCTCCTTAAGTACTGAGTATATCATAAGGTTCTTATTAAATGGAAGATAAGCCATTTTTCCTTAAACATAGAAAAGCCTCAGGAAAACCTGAGGCTGAGTGCTAGATGAAATATTAGATCAATGTTCTTGAATTTTCCCTTTTTCTTTTCGAACAAGAGAATCAATCTTATCTATGAGTAGTTCAATTCCTTCATACAACTCATAGCATTCAGTGCTTAACATTTTAATCAATCCCCATGAGAAGTGAATCTTTGCTTCGAGTTTGTATCCTTGACCCACATGCTCTTTACTCACTGTGATGGTCATGTTTTGGATGTACTTTTCAGCAAAAGCTATTTTTTGTAGCTTCTTGTCGAAAAATTCACGTGTTGTCTCGCTTACATTGTAATGGATTCCTTTGATTTCTAAATTCATAGGTCCTCCTTAAAACAGATCCTATATTAAGGATAAGATGGCCTCTTTAAAAAGTCAAATCAATTACCCCAACTTTTTCCCATTTGAAGGTTCTCTTATTGATATTTGTTCTCTACTTTTTTCTAAGGTGGGGATAATATAGATAGGTAATAGTAGTGGATAACCATATAGATCTATTATTCATAGTTCACCAATAGAGCGATAATTTTTTATATAGATAGAAGGAGCTTAGCTTTTACTTGTAAGGAAATGCTATCTTTCATATGAAGAGTCGATATTAAGCTCTTTTCGATATTTACTCACGGTTCGGCGGGCAATCGATATTCCTTCACTTTTTAGCATATCTGAGATTTTTTGATCACTAAGAGCTTTTTTACCTCTATGATTTTTTATAATCTCTTCAACTCTCTCTTTTACAGCTGTTTTAGAGATTTGTCCATCTTCGCTCTTTGTACTTGATAGGGCAGAACTAAAGAGATCCTTAATTGGAATGATTCCCCAATCTGTGTCGATGTATTTGCTAATTACAGCTCTTGAAATTGTTGTTTCATGAAGATCTAATCGAGTAGCTAAATCTCGATAGGTGAGAGGTCTTAGGGCTTTAGGTCCCTCTAAGAAAAACTGATATTGTTCTTCTAATAACAAAAGACCAATTTTTTTGATAGTTTCATAGCGCATGTTTACACTTGAAATTAACTGGTTTGCTGTTTTGATGGAGTCTTTCACATATTGACTGGTCTCTTTATAGTGGGGGTCGTTCTTGTTTTGAGCAAGTTTAGAAAAGTTTTCATCAATAATCAGTTCAGGAACAGTTCCTTTATTAAGGATGAGCTGTAATCTTCCTTCAACATTCTTTACCCTCAGCTCTGGGATAATGTATTGTGTCTCTCTTGTATCAAACTGGCTTGCAGGGAATGGAGTGAGGGTTTTTATATAGGAGAAAAGGAGTTCAATTCTTTCTTCTTTAACTTTCAGAGCATTACCTATTTCTTTGAATTTGCCATTTCTTAAACCAATGAGATGCTCATATATAAGTTTTTCTAATATTTGATAATCTTCATCATCTACATTGTCAAGTTTTGCTTGGAGCAAAAGGGACTCAAATGAGTCTTTTACCGCAATGCCAGCTGGATCGAGTGATTGAACAATAGTTAATGCTGCATGAAGTTGTTTCTTCTTATTAGGAGGTACTAGTGAGGTCACTTCATTTTTGTGAAATCCATTGTGATCAAGATTACTTATGATGAGGTGGCCAAGTTCATATTCTTCATGTGATAAAGGAATACACCCTAACTGACTCAGTAGGTGATCTTGTAGAGAAGGGGTATTTGTGAGGGCCCCTTCAAGGAATTGTTGATTATTATCACTCGCTTGTGCGTCATAGTTTGATGAGAGTCGAGTAAATGTGTAATCACTTCCATAGCTGCTTTTATCACTATAATCATCAATTATAGTCCCTTTGTCTGATTTTTCAGCAAGCCTTTCAATGGAAACATTTCTTTCTTTTGGAATTTCTAAGGCAGGGTTTTGTTCAATTTCAGTTCTTATTTTCTCTTGCAATTCAAGGTTACTCATTGCAAGGACTTCAAATGTTTGGATGAGTTGTGGAGAGAGGGTAAGTTGTTGTTTAAGAGATTGTTGAATATTCAGTGAAGTGTTCATTTTCCATCTCCAGTAGAAAAGTCTTCACCAAAATAGAGTCTAATAGCTTCTGTATTAGCAAGTAGGGCCTCTCTTGAGCCACTTGCAAGCAATTTCCCTTGGTGGATGATATATCCTTTGTGGGTGATACTCAGGGTATCACGTACGTTGTGGTCCGTGATAAGTATTCCGATTCCTTTATGAGAAAGGGAAGAGATGAGTTTTTTAATTTCATACACAGCTTTAGGATCTATTCCTGCAAATGGTTCATCAAGGAGGAGGAATTTTGGATTACTTGCAAGGCTTCTAGCAATTTCAGTCCTTCTTCTCTCTCCTCCACTTAATGTATACCCATATTGATCTTTCACCTCTACAATTCCAAACTCATCAAGTAGTTGGTTTACTAAATCTTTTTTATCTTTTTTAGAGAGATCACTTCTTGTATCTGCAACAAGGGCAATATTATCTTTTACTGATAATTTTCTAAATATTGAGGGCTCTTGTGGGAGATAGCTAAGTCCCCTTGTACTTCTTCTGTACATTGGAAGGTGGGTGATATCTTCCTCATCAATTCGAATTTTCCCCCCATTTGCTTTTATAAAACCAACTATCATATAAAAGATAGTAGTTTTTCCAGCACCATTAGGACCTAGAAGGCCAATGATTTGTCCTCTGTTCATAGAGAATGAGACATCATTAACAACCATCTTTTTCCCATAACGCTTTTTGAGATGTTCTATATGTAATCTTTCCTCTAGTCCTTTATTGTTCATTGATTGATCCACGTATATCGCCACTCATTGTTATCTCATTTGTTTCTAAGTTGATTAATGTGATTGAAGAGTTGTAGGTATCTCCATTATAGGAGGTATATGCATCCCCTATAATACTCACAACACCATTCTCTCTATCATATTCAATGCTGTTTCCTTTAAGAACCATAATACCTTTCTCGGTGTTTCGGTGGATAGATGCACTTACTTGTAAAATCATCGCTCCTGTTGCACTGTTGTAGTTAAGATAAGCACCACTAGCGATAAGTTCATTCTCAAAGTCATGAATTTCAACCCATCCATCAACAAGGAGGGTATCTTTTTCTCTATCAAAACTAATTTTATTGCTTCTGATTTCAATATTTTTTTCACTATCTTTAATAGTTACTTTATCAGTTCCTGTGAGAAAACGGGCATTTGGTCCTATGAGTTCAATAGTGTTAGCACTGAAATTGATAGATCCTACTTGTACTTTTGCTCCTTGAGTGAGACTTATAGCCTCTTTACCCTCTATCATCACAGCTTTTGTATAGCCTCCCTTAAAACTAATAGGAGCTGGTGCGCTGTATAGCGAGATAAGAGAGATGAGTGAGAGAAAAGATATCATGAGCTTTTTATTAATCATAATGTAGGACTCCCTCTTCTAAATGAGAAAATTCAAAGATGATCTTTTTAAGATCTCCAATAAATCCCCTCCCTTTTAGTATATCACCATTTTTATTAGATAAGGTAATAACCTCATCATCTTTTCCCTTTACTACATTTTTATCACTATTATATGCCATTGATGGGCCTATAATATGTAGTTCATCTGGGTAGATAGTGAGGGTGACACCCTTAGTAAGGTCAATATCATTGGTACGTGTATCTATCTGTGCTTCCCCAAATCTCCCTTGTAAGGTGACTTCTTTATTCTCATTATATTGAGTAAATGAAGCATTTGTAAGAAACATCTTATTAATATTATTATATATTTCTATTCTCTCACCTTTCACATAGAGTGGATTGCCATCTCCCCGCGATATTTGATACGTGGCATTTGTAAAGGCAATATCGGGATATGTAGCACTTCTTATGTCACTAAAATCTCCACTGTTTTCAACTAAACACGATGATAAAAAGAGGGAGAGAGTTAATAGTGTCATCATCAAGAATCTTTTCAATGTATATCCTTTACTTCATTACCTGTGTTATTTCTGGGGTATATTGAGATGCTTTTATTTTGCTAAAAATTCCACTCAATGAGAATCCAAGGGCCATCCCCAAAATTCCAATGAAGATATGAATGATCTCTTTTGAAGTAGGAAATAGGGCAATACCAAGATAGTATCCAACTGGAAAGAGGATGAGGGGAACCATGAGTGCAATAAATCCTGCAAATATCGTTCTCCCTGGTGGAAGGTAGAGTTCAACAATATCCCCTTTTTGTAGTCGATGAGAACTTGTGTTTTTAGCAATGAAGGTTTTTCCCTTTGTAGAACAAAGCCCCCCCGCTTGGCAACTTTCACATGCAGAGGTGCTACAAGATACTGTTACCTGTGAATTATTTTTTATATCTATGACTTCAGCCATTTCATACATGGTTATTTCTCCTCATCCTTATTTACAGGACTCTCAACATTATATTTTATTGTCTCTATTGATACCGCTTTAGAATTCTCATCGAGTTCAACAATAACCCCTTGAGCCTCTAATGTTCCCCAAGTTTCAACACTGCGTGATGGAACTTGACTAATAAATCTTTTAATTTCAGTTTTTGCTTCAAATCCACCTACACCACTTATACTACCACACATTCCATTATCAGTAATCATTGCAGTAGAGAGGCTAAGAATCTTTGCATCACTTGTAAGAACTTTTGTATGAGTTCCTATCATTGCAGCAACTCTTCCATCTACATGAAATGCCATGGTGTTTTTTTCTGCTGTAGTTGAAGCATGAAATTGTAAGAAAATTGCATCTGTTTCCCCTTTTAACCGCTCTATAAGCCCATTTATACTGATAAATGGGTTAGAAACACTTGTTCTAGAGAATTCAGATGTTCCTAGTAGTGTGATAAAAGCAAGGCGTTTTCCATTCACCTCTACTATTTTGTATCCCCTTCCTGGGCTTGCGTGGGGAAAGTTTGCAGGTCTAATTATTTTGCTATTTGTTGAAATAGATTCAACCATATCTTTTTTAAAATATGTTTTTTCTCCGGTTGTGATTAAATCGAGTCCACTTTTTAATAGCTGAATGGCATGGATGTGTCCTATACCAAAGCCATGAGTGGCACCTTCTCCGTTAGCAACGGAGAAATCGATATTATATTTCTCTTTTATGGCCTTAAGCCCCTTCTTTATTACGTGAATTCCTGGTTTTCCAACTATTTCACCAAGAAATAATATTTTTGTATTCATAACAACTACTGTAGAGTTCTTTTAAACCTTTTTCAAGTTTCCTTGCTTCCTTTTTATTCATGACTTAGAATCATACTATACGTTTAAGGAGGAGCATCGTGAAAAACAAAGCTCTTGCTCATATTTTACAATATATTATGAGTACCTATTATATGGGGCTAAGGGGAATTCCTCGTCAAATAGCACACGCTATTAAAACGGATTATCCAAGTCCCAAAGAACTTCTTGAAAAAATGAGTGATAAAGAAAAACTTACCCTTATTGCTGGGGTGAATGGTTTTTGTATTCCACCCATTGATTCACTGAAGCTCCCTCCTGTGTGGATGAGTGATGCAACAAGCGGGGTAAGGGGTGTTGATGCCGATGTAACTACTTTTCCTTCCCCCATAGCGATGGCAGCCACATTTAATACTGAACTTGTGAAAAAAGGGGCCCAGGTAATAGGGGCAGAGTGTCGAGCCCTTGGGATTTCAATCCTATTAGCCCCTGGTGTAAATATTGCAAGAGTTCCCATCAACGGAAGAAATTTTGAATACTTTGGAGAGGACCCATTTCTCGCTAAAATGATGGCTCTTCATTATGTGAAAGGGGCTCAAAGTAAAGGCGTTGGGGTAAGTGTAAAGCATTTTGCATGTAACAATAGTGAATATGATAGGCACAAAAGCAATTCAATTGTTGATGAAAGGACATTAAGAGAGATCTATCTTCCCGCCTTTAAAGCATGTGTTGAAGGGGGAGCTGTTGGTGTTATGACAAGTTATAACCAAATTAATGGCGAGTATGGGAGTGAACACTCTTATCTCCTTTCACAAGTTCTAAGAAAAGAGTGGAAGTATACGTATATGGTAATAAGTGATTGGAATAGTCTCTACTCTACTGATAGAGCCCTTCTTCACGGTGTAGATATTGAAATGCCTAAGAGAAAACACTTTCCACCAATTGATGCACATCTTACACAAGAGCAAAGGAATTCTGTTAATGAAAAAGTATTACATATTCTCAACACACTAGATGTTATTGGTGCATATAAAAGAGATTTAATTGATAAAAGACGAAAAATTAAAACAAAAGCACATGAAGAGGTAGCCTTAGAGATAGCAAAAGAGTCTGTAGTGTTGTTAAAAAATGAGGATGTTCTTCCCCTGGTTTCTAGAAAAATGAAGAAAATAGCAATTATTGGTCGCTTTGCTACAAAAGAGCCAATAGGGGGAGGTGGCTCTAGTTTTATTAAACAATCATACCCCGGTCTCTCTTTAGATACGTTATTAAAAAAATCGTATCCAAATTGTGAAGTACATAGTTTTGGTAGAAGGTGGTATAAGAACTGGGACAGCTCTCAGTTTGTTAGTTCATGTGATGCTGTTATTGTAAATATTGGTTTTAATCATGTTGATGAGAGTGAAGCCTATGATAGAAGGTGGAGACTTAACAATCGTGACATTGAAGATATTACTCATGCAAGTAAGATGAATAGTAACACAATTGCAATTGTCCACAGTGGTGGAGCTGTTGAAATGCCCTCTTGGTACCATCTTCCTAGCGCTATTGTCTATAGCTGGTATCTTGGTTCTTACTCTGCTAAAGCTATAAAGGGGTTATTATTTGGAGAGTTTAGTCCAAGTGGACGCCTTCCTTTTACTATAGGGGGAAAGTTAGAAGATTATGCTTCTATGAAGGGGTATCCTAAGAATTTTGATAAGATTTCTTTTAGAAGGGTGATGGTTGGTCAAGGAAAGGCGAAAGTTCGTTCTATTTTAGATATCAACTACAGTGAGAAATTAATGGTTGGATACAGGCAGTTTGACACAATTGGACCAGATCCTCTTTATCCATTTGGTTTTGGTCTTAGCTATTCAACTTTTGAATATAATAACTTAGAAGTGAAGAGGGAGGGGAGTAATTTTCACATTTCCATTGAGTTAACTAACACAGGTGGTAAGGAGGCAAGTGAAGTTGTGCAGCTATATCTTCGTCCTAAGGTGAGTAATCCTGATCGCCCTTTTCAGCAGCTAAAAGGTTTTAATAAAGTTTTATTAAAAGTGAAAGAGAAGAGAGAGGTCTCTTTTGTGTTAGGGGAAGAAGATTTTTCCTATTATGATACAAACCTATCTTCTTGGGTTGTTGATAAAGAACCTTACACTATTTGTATTGGCTCTTCATCAAGAGAGATAAAATTAACAAGTGATGAACTTAGTATGTAAAAGTAATGCCCTACTTCAAGAGTGAGTAGGGCATTGTAAATGGATAAGATAGCACTATTTCTTTAATGCTTCTAATGCTGCTTCATAGTTAGGGTGATCTGTTACTTCACTCACATATTCTACATATTGCACCCTGTTGTATTCATCGAGTAGGAAAATTGATCGTGCAATGAGTCCCACATTTGGCATGTATGTTCCAAATGCATGGGCAAAACTGCGATCTTTGTGGTCACTTACTGTAATCACATTCTCAATTCCGTGAGCTCCACACCATCTACTCATTGCAAATGGTAAGTCCATTGAAATTGTAATCACTGTTACATGAGGAAACTTTGTTGCTTCTTCATTAAATCTTCTCACTTCAGCATCACATACTGAGGTATCAAGAGATGGAACTGCTACAATGAGCTTTTTTCCCTTTACATCACTGAGTTTAAATGGGCTTAAATCGTTATTTACAGCTGTAAAATCAGCAATGGTATCTCCAACACGGACTTCCTGTCCAACAAGTTCAACTACGTTACCGGCAAATGTTACTTTCATTATTATACCTTCCTCATCATTAGTTACCCATAAGATAGTAATGAAAAGAGAAATGGGCAATCTATTTTTGTTGACATCATCTCTTTCTTCACTATATTATTTGCAACATCGCCCAGATGGCGGAATTGGTAGACGCGCTAGGTTCAGGTCCTAGTGGCCGCAAGGTCGTGCAAGTTCGAGTCTTGTTCTGGGCAACTTTAAAAGATGTA
>CAYVRR010000058.1:0-10344 GCA_964453215.1 uncultured Spirochaetaceae bacterium
AAATCCTGAATCGAATAGGTATCGTTGTATCCATCAATGCGCATATCCAAAAGCTTGTCTCCGAATCCATCTGTTGGGGTGATGTTTTTAAACACAGTTGCCATGGTTCGATAATAAGCATAAGCTCCGAATTGGTCAGGGTCATTCACACGGTCTGGAACAGTCTCGATTACTGGCAGATTGGCCTTGTAGGTAGATTTTCCATTAAGTACCCAGTCTGCCGCGAATCGAGCATAGAAGTATCCTGGAGGAAACATGGTAGGACCGTTGGTGAGATGCGCATTGGTTATGGTGTCTGGCGCCGAAAACACATCATATCGGTGGCCATGCTCAATAACAATCTCGTTGCGATCCCCGGTTCGGTACAGTCCGACTCCGAGGTGTTGCGAACAGACTTCCATGCCTGGAATCGCCTCTTCGATGTATTTTATATTGACGGACATGTCATGGTTGCCCACGACATAAACTAGATTAATTCCTGCATCCATGACATCCTTGAATACGGCAATTAAATCGATGTTATTCTCTATGTTTTTTCGATAGAAGTCGCCCCTGTCAATTTCGACAAAGGAGAGCGGAAGGAACCATTCATCGAGGATGTCACCGTTGAGCACTACTTCCCGGACATCCGAAGTCACGGTGATACGTTGCAGGAATTCGATGAGATATGGCCGATTCTCCAGAATCTCTGCATAGGCATCTTCAAAGCCAGTGTGAATGTCGCTGAGCACGATGATTTTATCTCGAGTATCTCCAGCAACCCAGAGCGGTTGTACATCTACCGATGCAGTGGTATCCTGTTTTGACAAGGACGAGCAACTAACAAAGGTCACGACCAATAAAACTACAGAAAAGTAAGAAAGCATACGTTTTACCATGAATTTACTCCTATCAACTGATGGTGTGGTATACATCAATCTTTCAAGTGACTCAGTCTAAACAAGAAGTTTTATGCGTGTCCTTACATTGCTCTTATGAATCTTTATCTTGATTACTTTGCACTATATCTGGTAATTTTCTGGAAATCAAGTTTTTTGTCGTTATAGCACCCTTATGGAATAAGGGTAAATCACAGAGCAAAGGTGAAGTGAAGAAATACTACCTATGCATAAAAAGCAGAGCGCATACATTAGAATATAAATACATTATCTCTTACCCATTGTTACAGTTTTTACTCTTTCACCCCTATTGTTCTGTTTCTTTACTATGATAGTGTTTTAATCATCATGCAATAGATGAAAGAAGTACTTCTTTCATCTATTCTATTCACCTTTATTGAATTTTGGTAGTAATGAACATATTTGAAGTGTTCACATTGAAAAAGACAATTTACCTACAAATTGCACTTGAAGACCTTCGTTTGGAGCCATCACTTCTAGTGGGGTTACAGAGAAGCCAAGGGTGATCCTGTCAGAGCCATCTTTGTTAACTTTTAATCCATTACGGAGAGCATTGTTGTAGCGTATTCCATAGGGTATAGGTAATAAAGCTTGTATCACTCGCTCTACCCCAAAAAATATTGCTCCTACTAGCATAGTTCCTACTGCCAACTCTTTAAGAGGGTCATCAGCTGTAGAAGAAGAAGTAAAGATTTGAAGTAAGAAAAGGTCAACAAGATACATTCCTACTCCTACACCAACTGTGGTTGCTGCAGTCCAGTCGGCAATTTGACCAAACAATTCACCCCCAATATCCCCTTGCAACTTAGAGCCACTACCAAACCCTATTAAGAGGTTCTTCCATACTGGCCAATTAATAGAAACTTGAGCTTTCTCATAAAGCTCTTTACGCGTTTGGTGCTCTAGTCCTTCAAAATCATACTTATTAAGTGTTTTCTTTAATGATCCTAATGTAGAGCCCCCAAGATAGACTTTATCACCATCCATATTAATCACAACCTTACCTGGATTACTATAGGCATCAATTGTTGCCCCTAAAAGAGAGAATCCAAGAGAATTGGCACTAATGGTGATAAGCATCATCGCAACAAATAAAGTAGACAAAATAGCACGTTTCATACTGCACTACTCCTTACACAAATTAGCCATAATATACCATAGATTCATATAAAAGATACTCTTAATATGTAACATGTTTGAAAGAAGACTCATTAACTAAAGAATGATCACTATAAAATAATTAAGAGTGTAAGAAGTTAGACATTCTAATAGGGGATAAGCAAAGAGGGAGCTACATTCAAAAAATTATCTGAGCTGTTGATAAAAATGAATTAGTAGTGCTATTGAAAAATATTGCTGTGTGATAATAGTGGATTGGAATGTGAAAATCTGTATGTAATAGAGGACATGCTCTGTGCGTATACACCATCTAGGCGCATCACGATCAATATGCTTAGTTGAAAAAAGAATCGTTTTCATTACTCGCTGGAAAGAATTTTTTTATCTACTTCTATATTATCCTTATAAAAAGCAAATTGGTTGATAAATCTACCCTTATAAAAAACAATTAAAATGCTTTTATTACCCTTACTTGTATCAATGAAAAGAATTGAAGAGGTTTATCTATCACAGAAGTACAAGGGCACTCATAGTTTTATGAGAGTGCCAAGGTGGGAAAATCAACACAAGTTAGGCTTTTTTGTCAAAAAGCTAGTCTTCAATTAATCTCAATTTCCGCCAATCTTTATGTGTATCAAATGATTTTAAAAATTTGGTAAAACGTGTGTAGATGGCTATAGTGGAGTACCTCTATTTTCCAAATTATGGAAGAAACTATAGTTCAATAAACTAATTTCAAACCTGTTCTTTTAATGAGAGTACCTCTTCTACATATAGTTAAAATAGAGAGATGATCCTTCTTTTCTTAAAGGTAGGAATAAGGTCAGTTACTCTGCCTCTCCCTGTAACTTTTTAAGCCCTTCTTCTGATAAAAAAGAAGAAGCTTCCTCAAAAAGATTCGACCGCATGCTATAATCATCATCAACAAGTAGTTTCTTTATTATATCAACAATAAAATCTGTATCATCACACCGAGAAGCGAACTCAACAAACTTTTCAAATCCCCTATGAGTGAACACTACCTCAAAATCCCAATCAAGCTCTGTTGTTGATTCTAAAGCCCATGAGTCAGTTTCATAAAATGAAGCCATGAGAGTTAGCCCTAGCTTGGGTTCTATTTCTAATGGATCAAGCATTTGTAGTGATCTTGTGAGTAGGTCTAAAATCATCTCTCCTGATAAACTGCTATGACGACCTTGGTGGGTTATTGAATCGATGTTCTCTTTAAATAGGGCAATCTTCTCATTCACTGTAGAAGCGATTGTTCTTACTAACATAGCAGCAGAGGAAGACTCCATAGCTAAGGTTAATAGAGTCTCTACCAATATGCTTTTTTCAAGGTTCATCAATATCGGCTTAATACGATCATGTTCTTCATAGGTATCTATCATGTTATTTTTCCTTTCTCAATTAATGTTAAGTGAGTATTAAAGTTTCTTCGTGTGTTGTTTTCTCTTTGTCTTTTCTTTCTACTCTTCTTACATACATTATAGTGATATATTTTCTATACTTGCTTGCAAGGGACATAAACATGCTCTTTAGCTTTAAGCCCATTTACAAACATTGCATGTAATCAATCTTTATTGGATTCACTTGAAATGAATCGTCTATTTATACTCACTCAACTACATCTCAGGATGGTACTTTATCATTTTTTCTTCAATATCTTCTAGTGAGAGGCCTTCATATTTTACTCTATACCCTTGATAACTTGTGAGGAATTTCTCTGATTTCACTTTCAACTTAGATAAGTGTATCTTTTCTTTGTTGAGTTTGATTTCTGCTATCAATATAGTTTTGTCGAAATCATCAACTGCAATAAGGGCAATTTCATTTTGATTTCCCTTCTCCCAATAGGTTCCAACTATGCTATAGTCACTTGATAGTGAAACAATATCAATAAACAATCTTTCAAGGGCATATCCAGAAAAGCTAGAAAGATCACGCAGAATGAGTTTTCTCATATAAGAAAACCTTTCATTTTCAATCTGTGAAATATTTTTGTAGATAAATCTAAACCAGAATCGAAAAAAGTGATCTTTAATTTGATATTTCTGATTCCTTGTATCCTTCTTTGCCATTAGGGGTCTCACTTTCCTCACTACATCATATTCATCTTCTAGTCGTTTAAGGTGACCACCAATACTCATATTAAGTACAGATTCTATTTCTGGTCGTGATGTTCGCCCCGAAGCAATCATTTCTAGAATCGAGAAATAGATGCCATATTCTTTCCCAAATTCCTGAATGAGTAGATTTTTTCCCTCTTCAATGAAAAAGGAGTCTCTACTCAAGATATAATCAAAGATTAACTCTTGTGTGAGGCACCCATTTTCAAGAAGGATTTCGAGATAACGAGGCACTCCTCCTGTGATTAGATAGAAAAGAAAAAGATTCTCCACACTATAGGCATTATATTCATCTAAAACGTCTTTGATAGTATAGGCATTGAAAGGTTTGAGGTAGAGAATCCTATCAGCTCTGCCATATAAAGGTTCCTTTTCGTTTTGGAATATGTTAATCATCATAGAATAAATCGAGCCAATAAAAATGATATGTACGTGTGTTTTAAACTTATATGTATCCCAGATATTTTGAATTTCAGAAAAAATACTCTTATCTTTGTGAACAAACTCCTGCGCCTCATCAATTATGAGCACAAATGGTTTCTTAATACCCCACTTCACAAATAACTCAAAGATATTGGCAAATCGTTCGATGACTCCGATATACTTCTCACCAGTTAATTCTTCATACAAAGGAAGAAATTCTTCACACAGAAGTTTCTCGGTTTTTTTGCTAATAAACAAATATACAGAATCTTTGTCTTTAGCGTACTCTTTTGCAAGCAAGGTTTTTCCTATTCTTCTACGTCCTGTAAGAACAGTAATTTTTCCATAGGAATTATTACACTGACTGTAGATATCATGTAGGACTTTGAGTTCATAATTTCTTCCGAAGAACCTCATTAACGCAACCTCCGTTACTGTAACCTGTGTTACATAATACCACGATAATGGAAGATGTACAATGATTTTAATGAAATGAACAAAGAGATAGTTGAATCGAAAATACCTTTCAACAACTTTAGAGAGATAATAGTGAGAATAGTAAGGAGAAAGGAACTCTAAATTCCGATAGACCTAGGAACCTAGCTTAATCAGATGCCACACTTTAGGAATTCTTCTCATCAATCATTACCATAATACTTTGTCCACCACCAATATTAGAAGAGAAGGTAAGGTCATAGGCATAAGAAAGTTCCCACTATCCATCAAGAAGCTGAAGTTTTTTGAGAAATCATCTCATATGTAGAGACAAGACGATACATCTTCTTAACTGTACTCCCACTCTCGAGTAAGATGATACGTGAAGGTAAGTATATCTAGGTTATAGTACAGTGGAATGAGAAAATGAGAATCCAATAAAACCTGCTGTGTGCATATAACCGTTTAGGCGCATCACGATTAAAACGATTAGTAGCAAAAAGCATCCGTTTCCATTTCTCGCTGGAAAGAGGGTTTTTTATCTATATGAGTATATTACCCTTATAAAAAACAACTTAGTCGATAAATCTACCCTTGTAATAAACATGTAAATGCTTTTATTACCCTTACTTTTATCAATTACTGTGTTATAATTCATCCATGAAAAGAAAAGAAGAAGATTATCTATCACAGTGGTACAAGAGCCCTCATCGAAAGCCTCTCATTATTCGTGGAGCTCGACAAGTAGGAAAATCAACATTAGTTAGGCTTTTTTGTCAAAAAGCTAGTCTTCAATTAATCGAGCTCAATTTCGAACAATCTTATACATTGAAAAGCTTATTTGCATCAAACGATCCTAAAAAAATAATTCAAAACTTAGAAATCCTCTATAATGTGATAATTAACCCACAAAAATCAGTACTCTTTTTTGATGAAATCCAAGCTTGCCCTGAAGCAATTACCTCTTTGCGTTATTTTTTTGAAAAAATCCCAGAACTTCCAGTTATTGCAGCTGGATCTCTATTGGAATTTGCGCTAGAGAAGAAAGAGTTATCCATGCCCGTTGGAAGAATTGAGTATCTATTCATGGGGCCTATGACTTATGAAGAATTCCTCGATGCTATGGAAGCTAATCAACTTCTCATGTATCTAAAATCATTTACGCTACAAGACGAAATCCCACACATCATTCATGAAAAAGCCTTAGAATACATGAGGACTTACTTCCTCTTAGGTGGAATGCCAGAGGTGATAAAAGTATTTAAAGAGACAGGCTCATTACTTGAAGCTGATAAAATAAAATACTCTATGGTTAATACCTATCGTGATGATTTTGCAAAATATGGAAGTAAAATCGACCTCGCTAAGCTACAAGAAGTATTTGATAAACTAGGAACCACCGTGGGTAAAAAGATTAGCTATGTCGAAATTCTTCCTCAAGAGCGAAGTAATGTTACTAATCAGATATTAAACTTATTTGTACAAGCCAGAATTTTATATAGAGCATACCATTCGAGTGCAAATGGCTTGCCCTTAAAAGCACAAATTGATAGAAAAATGTCAAAAGGAGTTCTCCTAGATATCGGTATGTATCTAGCTTTAAGTGGAATATCTATGGGTGACATTTCATTAGATAAAGAATTATTTTTTTCAAATAAAGGTGAATTAGCAGAGCAGTTTATCGGACAACACTTACTCTATAGGCAGCACAGTTATATGAATCCAGAGCTCTATTATTGGAATAGGGAAAAATCTCAATCGAGCGCTGAAGTTGATTTTGTGATTCAACAGGACAATTCAATACTTCCCATTGAGGTTAAATCTGGAAAAACAGGAACTTTGAAATCATTACATATGTTTATGGAATTAAAGCACCTAAAAGTTGCTTTGAGATTTTCAACTAATACTCCTAAAGTAGAGTCTGTTTCATCTTCTCTCTCATATTCTGATTATACCTACACCTTGGTGACCTTACCTCTTTATCTCGTGGGTCAAATGGGGCGATTAATGAAGGAGAAGTACCAGATGTAAATAGAGCTTCTCTACGTATAGATATCGTTTCAAGGAGGTTATAACAGATGAGAAACAAGAAATTATCTACAAGCATGTTATGATTACCATATGCGATAGATCTTTAATGCATGATAGCTTTTAGACAAATTTAGAGAGATATTTGGTGAGAATCGAACTCTAGACTCCGACTGAACTAGTAACCTTAATTTTCTTATAAGGATTATTATTGAGTAATAACTTTTTTACGCCATAATTCGCTTTGCAATCACTTTCTTCATAAGTTCACTCACCCCATACTCGTTTGCCAAATGTTCCCATTGATGTAAGCTCGAATGAGTTTGATCTATGATTTCATTAATTCGACTGGTAGCAAGATTAGCTTCATGACCGAGTGTAATCAGATGCTTAATACTGGGATTTTTTCCCTCGCCCATTACCATAGTACTTTGCTCACCACCAGGGCCAGCTGAGAAAGTGAGGTCATATGAGGGAGAGAGCTTCCACTGACCTTTTTCATCCATCAAAAAGCTGAAGTTTTTTGAGTGATCATCACGGTTGTGAGCTAAGACGTTGAACACTGAAAGGCGATACATCTTCTCAACTTCTCGAATATCACGAGTAAGATTGTACGTGAGGGTAAGTAAATCTTGGTAATCAAGGGTTGGAATGCGAAAATCAGCATGTAATAAGCCACATGCGGTGTGCATATGAAACCGTTTTGTGCCATCACGATCAAAGCGCTTAGTAGCAAAGTATCCAGGCCCTTCACTCGCTGGAAACAGGTGAACATCTGCCATGTTGATTCCAGAATTCTTAGCCATTAAGGCATATACATACTCAATTACTCCAGCATCAACACCATCTTGAGTATTGGGGAATTTCACTAACCATGGTTCAAATCCCTCTTTTATACTATCGACTATACTTATTATCTCTTTCTTACTTTTTGACACACCAATTAATGCTTTTGGCCTAGCCCCAGCAGATGATCCATTCAACGCTATAAGTTCCTGTAACACTTCCAGTGAAGACCCTTGTAGCACTTCTTGCACTTGAGAAGCAAGACAATCAAGATGTATTGGTCCTATTTGAATTGTTGTATTCACCTCTGGTTCATACACCAATGCACCAATAGAATAGATAGGAACTACAGCCAATCTATCTAAAGGAGAAACCTGATTGGGTAGTACTCCTATGGAGAGTACAAAACGGTCGAACAAAGGCCGACCCCAGCCATCTGGAAGACTATCATTACATACTCCAGGTAATCCTTCGAACAGCCTAGAGTCAAAGGAAGTTACTCCTCTCTTTAGGGGGAGCATATAAGGTGAGATTTCAATGCCCTGTTCTATAAAAGACATCTCATATTCAAAATAGATGCGTTTCTCTCTCAAAGCCAAGCGACCAACAGGAATAGGACCTTTTCCAAAGTCGAGCCCTACCTTTATTACAAGTTGTGAGGTATATTCTTTCATGTTATTCGCCCTCTTTTTCTCATTAATGTATTCGTGGGTGCAATCACTTCATCAAGTGATGTGAAGTGCTTCTCACCTATCTCTAACGACTCAATCATAGGAGCCAACATTCCCAGCACCATCAGAAGCTTCAAAAATGATTCTAAAGAAATAACTCCCTGTTGTTCCGCTTTACGTAGCGTTGAAAGAGGCACGCCTGACCTCTGAGCAAGTCCTTCTTGAGTAAGGTTAAGTTGTAATCTGCGCTCTTGAATCCTTTTTGCTATGATACGCTGAGCTTTGAATGGTGTCATAAATGCCATCATAGTATTACTTGTTTCCATTTTCTATCCTCTACTACCATTATAGTAGTAGTTAATGTAGTAAGCTATCTGTTGTTCGAGAAAGCAAAAAGAATGTTTTCAGCACAATAACCATAGAGTGGTATGTTATTAGTACGAATAATCACATAGGTGAGTTTTGTTTCAAAGTGCATTCATTGTGGGTAGATCGATTACTTTTACTTCATCAATTCTTCTTGTGGCTTTAAGATATCTAGTGGTTCCCATGTAATGAATACAGTTATCCTCCGTTTATAGCGGCTTAAATCCTTATAGTGCATTACTTCAAACACATCCTGATCTTTTCTAAATGATTGGTTGGCTCTATGCATAGAGGTGTGAGTGAGAATGATTCCAACATTGTCTTGCCAAGGAGGCGTTTTCTAACGGTTTCGCTTTTCCTTATAGAGATGACGAGACCAGACTCAACTATAGCTAGGAACATGTTTAAAGTTTCAGCTATTCGACCCAATGATTCTCCACTAAGTTCTATGATATACCGTTCATTTAGGGGATAAGAGGGTCAGTACACAGCAATATTGATATGAGTGGTATTCCCTCCAATTTTAATCTTTCAGGGATGACCACCCCATTGGCTGAGGGGGTGGGTATTATCAATCCAGGCAGAGAATTCTTCACTTGAGTCCCCATCTATTTGAATCAATCCATCATCTCGACCATCTGCAAACAAACGGTATAGATCTCTACCAGAAAGATGTTCATCCACTATTTTCATCTTCTCGTTTAGATGCGATATAGGCAATCTTACAATAATTCATATTCATTGGCAGTAAAGGTCTCGAGTTCGGTATGCTCTTTCTTATGAGGAATGGATAAGAGAATGTTATACTATTTTTTTGCGCAATTCTAAGGGAAATTCCAAGTGTATCCTTTTGTTAGCTGCAATCCAGTCTTTACGAACCAGTTTTAACCAAGCACGAGATGCATTAATGAGTGTAATCCACAAGGTTGATTGATTCATTTCATTGCGCTGTATGATGAGTGTATTGGTTTGACTGTCAAATTCCAGATTAATTACATCCGCGGTAAGATCAATAAAAAAGAAACTTTCTTTATATTATACAATTCTAAGGTGATGCCACTTATTATCTTGGGTGGGAAACAACACATCCCATATGTGATCTACATAGTTGATCGTATATTGAAATCTCTCAATTTCATCTACAAAGGAGAAAAGAAGCTCTTCTAGTGTAATCTCTTTTGCCATAATTATGCGCTCCTTAACGATAGCAGTTTAATCTCTATCTTCACCTTCCCTCTTTTATATCCCCCTGTCAATATTTTTATTTAGTTGTACTAAAAACAGTTCTTATCTGATTAGTAGAACATTAAGCTACAAACTTTCATTAAGTCTACTTTTTCTCTAGTAATGTCTTTCTTATCATCTCATATCGAGTGGAAATAAGAATCTTAGCATAGGAAATAACACAAAGTAATAAGTAAAACCGTCACAACCAGGTAAGTAAAACCATCATATTATCGGAAGTGGAGACTAAATGAAGCTATAAAC
>CAYVRR010000058.1:10444-12875 GCA_964453215.1 uncultured Spirochaetaceae bacterium
CAGGTAAGTAAAACCATCATATTATCGGAAGTGGAGACTAAATGAAGCTATAAACAATACCTATCTTACTGCACAGAGTGGATAATTGAAGGTGTGCCAAGGTAGAGTTTTAAGTGAAATAATCCTCAATAGAAGGGAATAATATGGGAAATAAGAAATAAACACCCTCCATAGATTATCTAGTTTGGGTTACCCTAAAATATAATCATACTTGGTTTTTATAGGAAGTAAAGATTAGAATTTTTATCATAGTGCGAGGTGTTCGCAGCTGATGAAAAAAATGTATACAGTGATATTCTCAAGTTTCATTGTTATGCCAGCTTTCACCACGGTGGTGAAAGGATGGTTTCTAATGAAAGTAACTTCTACAGTTTATGTAAAAGGATATGAACAACTTAGTAGCAGCTTTGAAAGAATGCCTGTTATAGAACAATGTGTACACGTGCATGATAAGAAAGATGGGTTTACTGCTAATCTTATCTTCAAAGATATAACAACGGTATGCCTTGATATGACACTCCTAAAGAGGGCTTATCCCTCCATCATTGCTAATATTTTTGGCAAACTAAAGAATGATAATGTCAACGGAAAAATGACTTATCCGATGGTCATGGCTCCCTACATATCAATAGATTCAGCAAAACAATGTGAGCAGCTTAACATGGGTTATATGGATATGTCAGGAAACTGTAGGATATTAATTGGCTCTCTCTATGTAAGCGAGAAAGGACACATCAACAAGTTTAGTAGGAACGTGTAGCGAAAACCATATTCGACCCTTCATCGAAAATATCGTCAGTTATACTTAGAGAAATCATGCGTGATGTAACCTATCAGTGGAAGCTAAGTATTCTCATTAGAAAAACTTAAATGTAGCATTGGACAGGTACATAAAGTAAAGGACTACCTTTGTGAACAACTCATGGCACAAATGTCCTTCAATGGATTGCTTATCCAGAACCCTCAAGCGATTATGAGAGCTTGGGGTGAAGCATATTCGCTAAAAGCAGCGTCTTTTAATATATTGGATTGTCACACGCTTCTATCGCTTTCAGAATTTGAAGATAAGATCCCCCAAATCAAAGCCGATTCAGGGATTGATTGTTTTTTGACCGGTTTTGCTGGAGGAGTGAGGTATGCACCGGTTGTCAGGTACAACAAGGCTCACCTGCTAGTGAAAGAAAAAGACATCCAAACATTTTTAAAAGCTACAGCATGTAAGCCAGTCGATTCTGGTGCGAATGTACAGATCCAAGTGCTCTCTAGCGATGAGTTTCTCCATGATTCGAGGAAAATCGATCATCAACAAGTCGCATCTCCAGTCCAAGTCTACTTGGATTGTATGAAGTTGAAAGGACGTGGAGAGGAAATTGCTGAGGCTATCTTGTCAAAGGAGATAAATAAATGATTAAAGATGAAGAGTTGCACAGCAGTATCGATTATGCAGAAGGTCAAAGCGTATGGGATAGATATCAGCTTTACTCTGAATCCTCATCCGAGATGTTTTTTGATTTGCCATACATACGAGACGATTCACTTAACATGTGATCCTTAAGTATTTGATTGATTCTCGTCTGATACCCTTTTTTGCCATCTGCTTTATACCATTCGAGAATATCAGAGTCAAGATACATGCAGACCTTCTTTTTTATGGGGCGGTAGTTATTAGGATTACGTAGATGTGACGGTCTCAATTCATTAAGTTGTTCTTCTGTAAGCTCAGGAATATCTGATATGTCTTCATCTTTAAACGCTAAGATTTCTTCAAGTCTTTTTTTTGATATACTCATAATATGTTTCCTTTTCCCTATGGGTCGCTTTTCTTGCCGAAATAATTCTAGTAGTTTGTTTCTTATATGTCAGGACTACAAGGACAATCAAAAATCCCTCAATACAACCAATACATTTGTAACGGTCTTCTGATTCACTAATATGATATTGGTCATACCATTCAAGCAAGTCAGGATCATCAAACACATCGAGGATTTCATCAAAGTAAATACCATGCTTCTTTTTATTGTTCTTAACTCTTGTTTTCGTCCCATTCAAACATTACCACACTCCATATGTCTATATATAATTATATAGACTTTATGAGAGTTGTCAAGTTTTATATTAATCAACAAATAATCTCCATTAGCTGAAGAATGTTTCTCTTCCTTTCCACTTATTCCCTATCTCATGAGACTTTCTCTATTCTGCCTTGAATGAGAAAATAATACATTATATACCAATAACTCTTGTTATATTTCCATAATGCATTATAATACACTTGTTATGGAAACAAAAAAGAATATTTCATACTTAGAATTTAGAGATTTTTTTTCTCAAGCAGGATATTTCTCAATTCATCAAGTAAAAATATGGAATGACAACTTTGATAGGAATAACCTTGGTCGTTGGGAGAAACAGGGCAAGCTAATAAGACTTC
>CAYVRR010000059.1:0-12728 GCA_964453215.1 uncultured Spirochaetaceae bacterium
AGGAGATGAATATGTTAGAAGCAAACAAAGAATTAGTGCGTAATTTTTATAAGGTGTCAACAACACCCGGCTGCCCTGGTATGAAAGATATTGTAGCAGCAGATTACTTTGATCACCACTTCCTTCCAACACTACCCAAAGGACCTGAAGGGGTTCGAATGTGGAATGAAGATGTGCTCGCGAGTGTATTTAGTGACATTCGTATTGAGATCGATTTTATGATTGCTGAAGGTAATAAAGTTGATTGTCACTTCGCCCTCGTAGGTAGACATACCGGTGACTGGGGTGATACGAAAGCAAAAGGGAATGCAATGCGTATTCCATGCATCAGTACTTTTAGAATTGAACATGGTAAAATTGCTGAAGGATGGGAGCTTTTCGACAGTGGCGATATGGTTAACCAAATGAAAGCATAGTCAATAACGACTAGTAGCGTAGGGTAAAGGTCCTCCCTTATATACCATCTATGTGTAACATAGATACACACAATATAAGGAGAAGGGCCTTTTTGTTTCACCTCTTTCACTAAACATCAATCACCCCATAGTACCTATCTCCATTCTCCGTCTTATCATCGCCTCAGTTAACATAAAACAACTTCTTACTAAAATTTGTTATAATAATGCGTTCTATTTAATCCATCTTTGAAATATTTTTATTAATTGTAGATATAAAAATTCTTATGTGATGAGAAATAAAAGGAAAATAGAACTATGAGATATAATAAGCATCACTATATGAGAATAAGCGGAACTCTCAAACACCACTTGTTAAAGTAGTTGTAACAGAGTCTCTACCAAAACCTGTAGACCCTGTAAAAGAGAGCTACCTCTTTACTGCTTGGTACAAAGAGAGTGATTATAGTGGGGAGCCTTGGGGCTTTTTTAAAGATAAAGTAAAAGAGAGCCCCATGTTATATGCGAAATATCTTTTAATTATTCAACTACTATAAGCGAGTTAACAAGGAACAGGCTCCGCTTTTAAACTCTCTATTTCAATTGATGAGGAATTTGCTATTGTTGGCTCTCACATAGTCGAAATAGATGGGGACGCGCCTATATCAACAGAAAACCTGAAAGAGAAAGTTGGACTATAGAAGCAGAAAATAACTACTTTGGCTATGCAGTTTCTATAAGTAAAGTTCGTGTGATAGCCTCGTCTTTATACGGGTAAAATAGGCCACTTTTGGACTTTAGAAGAAATCTTTAGCCACAATAGGGGTAATTCTTTTGGAACCTCTGTAGCAATTGATGGAAAGTTGTTATGAGTTAAAGACTCTGAAATAGATGATTTTGTAGGAATTGTAAAAACAGATAGACTATTAGAATAAAAGTAGTATACCTAGATAAGAAGTGAGAATATTAAAGAGGCAACACCACTCATAACAATGACAAAAATTGGGCCCACCTTAGTTTTGACTAATAAGGTAAAACCTATGATAAAAATAAGGAGAGAGAAAAGGGATACATTAAGAAAATCTGGAGGGAAATTACTACTTTGAAACAAAGCTTGTAGTAATATCGATAACCCAGCTGAAGCTATGAGGGAGACCACAGTAGGCCTAAGACCATATAATACCCCTTTCATTACACTCATATTTCGGTACTTATAATAAAACCAAGCAAGAAAGAGGGCTATGATGAGGGGAAAAAAGACAACAGAGAAAGTTGCAACAATTGTTCCAATTATTCCTGCCATTCTGTTACCAACAAAAGAGGCTGTATTTAGGGCAATTGGACCTGGCGTCATTTGACTAATTGTGATGATATCAGAGAACTCATGTAAGGTGAGCCAACCTCTGATATCTACAACTTGAGACTGAATAAGTGGTAGGGCAGCATATCCACCACCAAAACTAAATAGCCCCACTTGAGAAAAAGAGAGAAAAAGTTGTATCAAAATCTGTATCATATTTTTTTCTCCCCTCTCTTATGTTCATACATAAAGTGTATAACACCAACTGTAGCGCTCATGATGAGAATATAGATAATATTTATTTTTAACACATACGATAATATAAATGAGAAGAGCATGATGATAATAGGGAGAGCCTTTTTTAGATTCACAATATTTTTTGCCATCACATATACTGCATGCAAAATAACAGATGCAACTCCAACTCTCATTCCAAGGAGTAATTGCCCTATGATTGCATTCTCACTGATAAGGGTATAAAGAAGTGAGATAATCGTAAGAATTACCATAGGAGGTAAGATAGTTCCAAAAAGGGTAATAAGAGCTCCTGGAATCCCCTTCATCTTATAGCCAACTAAGACCGATGTATTTACAGCAATAGGGCCAGGACCTGATTGAGCTATAGCTATGATATCCATCATCTCTTCTTTATCAATCCACTTAAGTTTGTCAACAAAGACTTCCCTCATTAAAGGGACAATGACATATCCTCCACCAAAGGTGAACGTGCTTAATTTTAGTGTAGATAAAAAGAGCGTTAAAAATATATGCTTATGTTTTTTAGTATCCATATTTTTTCCTTATCAAGGACGATACTACATAAACAAATGACTTTATGCAAACTAGTAACTAAGCTCTAAAGGAAAAAAATATACCTACCCCCTAAAGAATATATACCCCTATCTGCATATCGTATAAAAAGGAAAATTTGTTTATTGCTCACCACACCTGTAGCTGGTAGAATAGTAGTGAAAAGCCTGGAAGGAGTTTTTGATGCAATCTAAACCTCATGAGCTAGATTATAAAACATTTATATCTATTTTGACCCAAGAACTTGTTCCTGCAGCTGGATGCACAGAACCAATTGCTATCGCCTATGCAGCTGCTGTAGCAAGAAAATATATCTCATCCTTTCCAACCCATGCCCACACCCTCTGCTCTAAAAATATCATAAAGAATGTGAAGTCAGTGGTTGTGCCAAATTCTGGTGGAAGAAAAGGGATTGCAGTTTCAACAATTTTAGGGCTATTAGTAGGAAAGTCAGAGTCTGCTCTTGAAGTTCTCTCCTACGTAACAGAAGAAGATCGGGTAGAGTTAGAACGATTGCTCAAAGAAGATTTTTGCACTGTAGAGATGAGTAAGAGTAAAGAGACCCTCCACATTCAAGTACGATTAGAACATGGAAATGAGTATGTAGAAGTTGAAATAGCTGGCACACACACACATATTATTAGAATTGAGCACAATGGAACAATTGTAGATATTAAGAACAACAATGATCAGTTAATAAAAAATATTCCTCTCTCTTTTTACAACCTTCTTGATATGAAGAGTGTCATCTTATTTACTCAAACAGTAGAAATATCTCAAGTAAAACCAATTATCTTACGACAAATAGAGTATAACCTCGCCATTGCTGAAGAGGGATTTAAAAGTGCATATGGAATTGGGATTGCAAAATCACTCCAAACTATGGCAAATGGAGATCCCTACCAATTAGGTAAAGCATATGCTGGAAGTGCTAGTGAAGCTAGAATGAATGGGTGTAACCTCTCTGTTGTTACAAACAGTGGAAGTGGGAACCAAGGCATTACTGCATCCCTCCCTATAGTAATCTTTGCAAAACAGACGCACAAAACAGAAGAAGAGCTCATAAGAGCCCTTGTGCTAAGTAACCTCATAGCAATTAGGATAAAATCTGGAATAGGACGATTATCTGCATTTTGTGGGGCTGTAAGTGCAGCCTGTGGAACAGCAGTTGCCTACACATATTTATGTGGTGGTACGCACCAACAAATACTCGATACCTTAAAAAACATCATTGGCAATGTGAGTGGTATTGTCTGTGATGGAGCTAAAACAAGTTGTGCCCTAAAAATAGTCTCATCTGTTGACGCAGCCATTGTGGCTCATAAACTTGCAATGGAGTCGATCGTATTAGAAGATGATAGTGGAATTTTAAAGTCAGGAATTGAAGAGACCCTCCGTGCCCTAGAGAGACTAGGGCGAGAGGGGATGGCTAAAACAGATGATGTTATTGTGAGTATCATGCAATCATGATAGAAAAATGTTTATAATTCTAACGAAACAAATGAGAAACTCGTTACATCAAAAAGACCCATGTCAGTGAGCTTAAGTTCAGGAATTACAGGGAGTGCCATAAAAGAGAGTGTCATAAATGGGTCAATATTGGGGTTAATATCTAACTCTGATGAAGCTATAGTATGGAGCTTTTCTAATGAAGAGTGTACTTCTACTAAACTCTCATCACTCATAATTCCTGCAATAGGGTGACTAAGAGAGCCAATTACTTTTCCATCCTTTGCTATTGAAATACCCCCACCCATATCAATAAGTGAGTGAACTACTTCATACATATCTGTATCATTATTTCCAATTACAATAATATTGTGGGAGTCGTGGGCAATTGTTGTTCCAACAGCCCCATGCTTTAATCCATAGCCTCTAATGAGAGCTTTCCCTATATACCCTGTGCCGTGGTGTCGTTCAATTACAACAAGTTTTAAGATATCTTGATCACTGTTATGAACCCATATACCATGTTCTACAGTAACTTCAGCTTCCCCTTTTCTTGTATATACCCCACCTGGAACTATATCAATTACCCTTACATGATTTCTTGTGAGGTGCAAGTGGAGGCTTTGTGTGGTAAAGTCTTTTACATTCACTCTCCCTTTTACACCCTGTGGTGTAACAGCTTTGCTCTTTGTAATCATCTTTCCATCTTTAGCAACTAAAACACCACCTATATAAACTTCTTTAGGGTGAATTTGAGATAGTGTATCAGTTATGATAAAATCAGCTCGCCTTCCAGGTGCTATAGCCCCTCTGTCTCGTAAGTTATAGCATGTAGCTGCATTAATAGTTGCAATGGCAATAGCGTCAACTGGTTCAATTCCTGCTTGTATAGCAAGGTTTACATTGTAGTTAATGTGCCCCTCTTCTAAAATGCTTTTTGGTTGTTTATCATCTGTGCAAAATAAGCAATACTCCATATTGTTTTTTGAAACACCTTGTAAAAGTGGTAAGACGTTTTCACATGCAGAGCCTTGACGCAACATTACATACATTCCTCGTCTAATTCTGTCAAACAATTCATTGGGACTTTCACACTCATGGTCTGTCAAAATACCACTGGCACTGTAGGCATCAAGGTCTCCATCATATATTCCAGGAGAGTGTCCATCAACAACCTTGTTAGCCTCTTTTGCTACCATAAGCTTATCTAATACACCACTATCTCCTCCAATTACTCCAGGGAAATTCATCATCTCCCCAAGTCCCAACACTCTTTTATGATTAATACGCGATGCAATACTCGTGGCATCCATAATAGAACCAGCATGTTCTTGGTCTGTAGCTGGAACACAGGAGGGAACCATGAAAAATGCTTGTAGTGGGATATCCTCAGTTGCCCTTAACATATAATCGAGTCCAGCTAGTCCACTTACATTACAAATTTCATGAGGATCTGCAATAATTGTAGTTGTTCCACAAGGAACTACAGCATCACCAAAGGCAGATGGAGAGCAGTGGGACGATTCTATATGGACATGGGCATCAATGAGCCCAGGAAGTATATATGAGCCAGTGCAGTCAATGCTTTTGAGTGGAGTTGGAAAGTATTCTCCCCCAAAGCCAGCAATACGGCCATCTTTTATTAAAAGATCTGAAACAAATAATTCTTTATTAAAAACATCAACAATTGTAGCATTTTTACAAATTAAATCAGCAGGCGTTTTTCCTGAAGCAACATCGAGCACTCTTTTCATCTCTATTTTATTCATATCTGTAAACCCCCATATTCTTTAATAGTACCTCAAATATGGGGTAATTTCCACTTTATTATGAGACAACAGCAACAAGGTAATCATTCAAAGAGTAATTTCCATAGACTAACTTGTACAAAGAATCGAGTAAAAGAAATCTATTTTCTAGGTGTTTCTTTATCACTAATTCCCCGATGAGGCGAATAGTTCTTAGTCCTTCAATAACGGTTGTACTTTTAGGGTCATTAGAAAATCCTTTTCCAATTAATAGGCCAAGAGTTCTGTTTCTCGATAAATCAGTTAAACTAGTGAGTCCAAGATCTCCAATTCCGCTATAGGTGAAAATTGTTTCACTACTACATCCATAGAGTTGTACTAAGTCTCTCATCTCATTTACTGCTCGAGTTAGAATAAGAAAATCAACATTTGCAGAGCCATATCTTCCACTTACAATTCCAATGGCTATCGCGTACATGTTCTTTAACACACTCATCAATTCAACACCATTTATATCAGGGGTGTAATCGAGGGTAATGCCTGTGTCGATACATATATTCTTAATCTCTTTGTAGAGATGATGCTCTCCTCCAACTGTCATTGCAGAGGGTGCTCCATTCATCAATTCAACTGCAAAGGTGGGTCCTTTAAGAGAAATGAGACGAGTGAAAGGGATAGAACTTGTTAAAAAAGTTCCATCATCACTAAACCCTTTTGATAAATTAACTACCAATGTTTTTTGGTGAGTTGATGGGAATATGAGGCGAGTGTACGAGGTAATATGGGATGAGGGGATAGCAAGAAAAATTACATCAGCATCATACGCACAAGCTATATCACCTGTTGCAGTAATTTTATTCTCTAGGTGCCGTCCTGGAAAATATTTACTGTTTTGATTATTATTATTAATATCTTCAACTACTCTAGGTTCGATAGAGTACATCGTTATACTATTATTTTTATTCCAAGAAAGTCGTTGTGCAAGGGCTGTTCCAAAGACTCCAGCACCTGCTACTACTATATGTTGAGCCATTATTTCCTCCATGTAGCTGACAATAACAAAAAAGATGTCAACAATGACTTATCCTACTCGAGGATGGCTATTATGTGAAGAGGGTGTGAATATTATGTGTACTATTTTATTAAAAAGTTCAACTAATATTTAGTTTTATCAAGTATAGATGATTGTAGTGATAGATTTCTATTAATAGATAGTGTGCTTTTAATCTCTAAGTTAGGTATTCTCCCTTACTTCACGTATCAGGGAAGTTGCAAGAATAGTAACTGGATTAATGAGGGTAACACCTTTATAGTGGGCTTCTTTAATCGCTAATGGAATTTCTGTACATGCTAAAATAATAGCTTTTGCCCCTTTTTGATATAACTCTTCTAACCCATTATAAAGAATTTCTTTGTTCTCAACACTTGCCCCATTTACAGCTTTTAATCCCCACTCTTTATTGTAAATTGATGAGTGGATCGCTTGTTGATCATCACAATGAAGTGGTTTATACCCAATAGATGTGAGCATGTTGTCATAGAGCTTTGAATTTCTGGTTCCTGTAGTACTCATTATACCAATAGTTTCACCAAGTTTAACCAAGGTAGCTACATGATTTGTTGTTTCACTAATCATATCTACTACAGTAATAAACTCTTTGTGAGGATTGAGAGCTAAAAGGAATTGATTAAAAATGGGGCTTGCATGAAACGTATTACAGGGAATGCCAACAACCATTTTCCTTGCATTAAATACCTTACACGTTGGAATAACGCTTATTATAAGGTGAGCCATACTATCGGCAACTTCTTTTGTAGTGTTGTTTTTTAGAGCTTGAGTTCTGTCTGCTATAAGATCACTAAATGAGAGATGAATTACTCGAAGGTGATCTTGATCACTCACAGCATCTTTTGTCTCTTCTATAATAAGACGGTGTAGGTCAACACCAGCTGAAGGACCTACACCACCACCTATCACAATGATATTATCATTGTGTGAGTTAGAGTTTTGTTTCATCAACCATCTTTTCGCTTTTCGCGACAATCCATGTACCAACCATGTCTCCAGTTACGTTAACAGCAGTTCGTCCCATGTCGAGAATTGCATCAATACCAAGAATCATTGCATAAGCAGCTGCTACAGGAGTTCCAGCAGTAACAGGAAGACCAATAGAGTCAAGAACCATTAATAGCATGATCGCTCCAGCTCCGGGAACACCAGCTGTTCCAATAGAAGCAAGAACTGCAGTTAAGATAACAGTAATTTGTTGTCCAAATGAGAGTGGCATTCCAATTGCAAAACCAATGAAGAGTGCACATACACCTTGATAAATTGCAGTACCATCCATGTTAATGGTAGCACCAAGGGGGAGTGTAAATGAATATACTTTCTTTGAAACACCCAAGTTCTCTTCAACAGCCTGCATAGTAACAGGAAGTGTTCCACTACTACTACGAGTAACAAACGCTGTGATCATTGGAGTTCTTGCGCCTTTAAAGAATTTCACTGGGCTTAATTTTGAAATTAAAAGCATTACAGTATATACAATGGCAACGTGGAGGATGTATCCCAAGAAAGCTGCAACAGTTACTGTTCCAAGAGGGCCAATTGCAGCAGCACCTTGTCTACCAAAAACAACAGCGATTAATGCAAATACACCAATAGGAGCATATTGTAATACACCATTTACGATCAGGTACATTGCTTCAGCTAATCCATCAAAGATTTCAAATAACGTTTGAGCGCTTTTTACAATTCTTTCATCTTTACTTAGTTTTAAATAGGAAATAGCAAGACCAAGTAAGATAGCAAAAAGGATAACAGGAAGAACATCACCACTTGATATCGAACCAAAGGGGTTGGTGGGAACTATTTTTAAGAGTGTATCAATAAATTTGGGTTTTACTAACTCTCTACCAGCTGTTCCAGCAGCTCCTGCGAGATTAAGGTTTCTTCCAGGTCTGAAGATATTTCCCATTAATAGGCCAACTGCTACTGCAAAAGCAGATGTGACTAAGTAGAAAGCAAGAATTTTTACTCCTACTTTACCTAAAGTTCTAGGGTTAATACTTGCAGCTCCTACCACAAGGGTAGCAAGTATAACTGGCATTACAATCATCTTTAATAAATTAACGAGCAGGCTCCCTAATGGATTTAGCCATACGATGCTTTCACCAAAGATGATTCCAACTAGTGCGCCGAGAACAAGACCAATAAGAATTCGATATAGTAGATTTGTCCCAAAATACCAACTCATAGGCCCTTTCTTTTTAGCATTCATAACAGGTTCTCCTTTATATTGACATATACACCTATTATCGTTTACTGATACTTGTAACAAAAGTAGCCAAAGGGATATGATTTTATAAATATTTCTCTTTTTAGATCTCTTTTATACACCATTTGGTGTATAAGATTAGAGAAAATCTATAAGGTTCTCTTCAAGTACCTTTTTCATAAAGGTAACTTTTGAATTTACTTCTAACTTCTTATATATATTAAGTATATGTTTTTTTGCAGTGCTGCTAGCCATATGTAACTGCTCTCCCATTTGTTTATAGGTGAGTCCTTCAATGATTGCTTTACAGACCTCTATTTCCCTTTTGGTAAGATGGTAATCTACAGGCTCTTTCGTATTCTCTTTTTGGCTGTATAGTTCATCTAAAATAGTTCTCGCAACGTTTGGAGAAATTGGCGAGCCTCCAATGTGGACACTTTTAATTTGACTTACTAAATCACGTGGATCACAGTTTTTTAATAAATAGCCACTTGCTCCTGCTTGAATTGCAGCTACTATCTTCTCTTTTTCTTCAAATATGGTGAGGATGAGGATGTTTATTGAGGGGTGTTTTGATTTAATGAGTTTTGTTGCAGCTATTCCATTCATTCCAAGGAGTTCAATATCCATCAATATTACATCAGTTTTGTGTAAAAGTTGTGGTTTATCAATAAGGTTTTCAGCTTTATCAAATGTGCCCTGAATATGTATATCACTATCTAGGGAGAGAAGGTAGCGTAGCCCTTCTCGAGCATCTAATGAATCTTCTACAATTACTAAATTAATCATATCAGTATCTCCAAGGGGAAGATGAATATATATGAGGTTCCTTTACCTATTTTACTATTAATTTTCATGTTTCCCCCAAGGCGTTCAACTCTCTGGTATATGCCAGGAAGACCAAACCCTTTTTTCATCTCTTTTTTAGCATCGAACCCTTTTCCATTATCTTTGTATGAATAGATAACTGTGTTGTTTTTTAGTGCTATAGACATTTCTACTTTAGTTGCTTGTGAATACTTTAAGGTGTTAGTTACTAACTCTTCAGTAATCCTTTCAATAGCAATGAGGGTTTCTAGTTCTACGAGTTCTAAAACAGCATCAAGGGGAATATCTACAATATAGCTAATTCCTTTTAGATCTAATCGCTCTTTGATATGAGAAAGGATGAAGGTGTTAAAATCTTCAATTTCTATACTATTTGTATCCTTGGTAAGCAGTATCTCCTTTAAATCTAATATTGCCTTATTGGTGTTTATTTCAATTCTCTCCAACATTCTTTCTACATTTTCATTCTCATTTCTTTTAAGTGCCACTTTTGCAACTTGATTAGAGATATTAATACTTGTAATTCGGGCTCCAAGGGAATCGTGGAGGTTGGAATAAATTCTCTCTTTCTCTTCAATAATACGAAGTCTCATATTCTCTTTTGTTAACCGAATTACCTCATCAGTTCTCTTTTTGACCTGCTTCTCCATCTCTTTTTCCTGCTCTGTTTTTATTTTCATGACAGAATTGAAGGTAGATGCTATCATTTGAAATTCTGGAACCTTCTGCTCTTTTATCAAGGCGTTCATATCACCACTTTCTTGTTTTTTTAATCCATCAATAATATCATTTATAGGGTCTGTGAGGACTCTTGTAGAGATGAGAGTTACAATTGAACCTAAAAGAATCATTAAAATAAGGTTGTAAAAGATGATGAGTTTCATATTCTGATTAGAAAATTCAATAATTTTGTCATAAGGAATTCCAAGAATAATTATCCAGCCAGTTGATGCATTCTCCCTTTTTTGTACCATATATGTTTCACCATAGAGTTCTTTTTTCATCACTTTATGAGATTCAAGGAGGGAGGGGTGAGAAAAAGGAGGGAGGGTATCTCCTTTTACTACTGTGTCCATAAATTGGTTTACTAATACTCTCTTATCTTGAGAGAGGAGAATTATTTTACCATCTTTTTCAACTTCAATTAATTCGACTAATGCTTCAACTCCACTTAAAATGAGATCAAGGCCTAGTACTCCGATTAAAACTCCCTCTTTATAGACAGGTTTTACAGCAGTTACTCCTACTTTATC
This sequence comes from uncultured Spirochaetaceae bacterium, assembly GCA_964453215.1. Taxonomy (GTDB): domain Bacteria; phylum Spirochaetota; class Spirochaetia; order Sphaerochaetales; family Sphaerochaetaceae; genus SABI01. Next base: position 11,062 of record CAYVRR010000059.1, read on the forward strand.
AGTGGAAGCAAATAGATAGGGGTCAGTGAGGGTATAGGAATTTGATTCAAGTGCTTTTTTATACCATGGACGAATGCGTGGGTCGTAATCATCACTAAATGTTGGGGTGTTATCAATAAAGCCAGGTCCCACTCCCCACTCATACATTTCTCCATCTACTGTTCCTAAATAGATAGCTCTTACAATATTTTTTTTTGCTAATACATGGGAAATAAATTGATCCCTCATCTGCTTAACGTCTACTTCTTGGATACTCTTTTGATTTGAAAGGGCGTCAAGAGTTGTTTCAATAGAGAAAAAGAGATGATCTATTTGATGATTCACATTTTCAAGAATCATTTCAGATGTATGTTCTGCAGAGCTGATAGAATAAGATCTAAGGACAATGAAATTAATAGCAAGTAAGAGGGTGAGGAAGAAGGTGGTGATTGATATTATTATTACGGTATACCGTCTATCTAAGGTTGAAAGCATAATCCCTATTATAGGGGCAATGTGGTGAGTTAACAACGAAATTATTGAGTATTACAAAGAGAGAGACAAGGTTGTTCTCTCCTATCATGTAGGTTAGTACATCCTGTTAATAAATGTAGAAAAGGGTATCTACGAGTATGTTAGTATGGAGTTATGAGTAGATGGTACAGTAAGGGGGATACAGTAATGGTGGGATAGACTCAACTAGAAATTGAGACTATCCCTTAAGGTGTAATACTAATCTTTTCTTACTTCATACTCATTTTTACAAGGAGGTCTTTTTGTTTAATGCCGATAAGAAAGTGGGGATGCATGAAGGGCATTTGTACAGCTCCTTTCTTCTTTCCAATAGGAACCATCCCCATCGGTTTTTTAGGCGAGTAGGTAGAAAGAGGGGTATCACTATGTTTTATAAGGCTCTTGATGTTTTTAACGGTGAGGCTAGCTTGCATCATAGCAAACATTCCCACCTTTATTTCTTTCACGTCGTTCACATCGCCTAGTACAAAGATAGATTGATTTTTTATTGATCTAAGGGATTTATCTACTTTCACATGTCCTCTTTCATTTAATTCAACTTCACCACTTGTGGTAAGCCAACTACTCTCTGCTTTCATTCCAACACTTTGATAAACAATATCTGCTCTATATTCTTTGTTGTTTGAGTCTGTCCACACTCCATTTTCTTTTTCTTTCAATATGGTGTTTGTCACCACATTCACATTCATCTCTTTTAGTATCATAGATGCTCTTTTACTCATTGATTCACTTAATGCCCCTAGTATCCTCTCTCCCCCTTCTACAAGGGTAATTGTCTTAGATGGATACTCATACGCAATTTCTCCAGCGAGTTCAACACCAACAGAACCTCCTCCAATAATTAATATTGACTTACTCTTTTTAATACGCAGAGCTTCTTTTTCAATTGATTCATTTCTCTCATGTATTGATCCCTTAATCCCTTTTATCATCTGCATTGTGGGAAAAGAGGAGCCAGTAGCTATCACAAGATAATCATAAGAGAGCGATTGCCCCCCTTCAAGAAGGACTTTTTTATCTTCTAATCCAACAGCTTTTTTATTAATATGGGTAACTTTTGGAAGTAATGTAGTATAAAGAGCTCTTGTAGAAGAAGAAAAACTTCCACCATCTACCATAGCTCGTAGTTGTGCATATGGAACTTCAAAGTACTC
>CAYVRR010000060.1:0-6527 GCA_964453215.1 uncultured Spirochaetaceae bacterium
TCTCTAGGATGGACAAGGGTATGATTTACTAGTCCTATAGTGACGGTGGTAATGCTCATTACTTCATGTGCCCCATTGAGTGAAATACAGAGAAAGTGTTCTTGAAGTCTGCTTCCTATGTGTTGAATGAGGGGAAAGACATCCCCTGGAAAATTAATTTGTTTACGCCTTGCTGGAAGTCTCCTTCTTCCTAACTCTAGGGCAGCACATATAAGGGTCGCTTTAGCAATTCCAAGTCCTTTGATTCCCATAAAATCCTTCACTTCTAATTGATTGTCGACAGGTTGGGTATCAAGTATATGAAGAATTTCATGAGCAACTTTCATTGCAGGGTTTGTTTTAGTTCCAGAGCCAATCATAATTGTAATGAGCTCAATATCTGATAAAGAGAGAGCTCCTAAAGATTCGAGTCTCTCTCTAGGCCTTTCATGAAGGGGGAGCTCTTTAATGTTGATGTTTTGCTGTTCTTGCTGTCTATATTGTTTCATGTAAACAATACCTTCCACTTTACGATATTGCTTCATATTATGTGACTATTGCTTATCCTATTTGACAGGGGTGAGCCTATTCACTAACACATTTCGTGCTGGTTTTGCTTTAAGAGACCTATCAAAAAGACCTGTGTGTTGATGATAAGAAGCTGGTGAGTCAACGAGTTTAAAGTAGTAAGCTTCAGTGATAGGAAGTGACTCAATTGCATCGATATATGAAATCATCCGCTTAGCATGATAAGAGGGGTGAGTGTTTTCAAATTCAGTGCTAGGTCCGCCAAACTCTGAAACAACTATAGGCGTATCTATTGGAAGAACAGAAAGATAAGAGGCCCAGTTTTCTGCGTCATCATAGAGATGAATATCAAGAAGGTCATAACGAGCATGCTCCAAAACATACTGAATATTCTCTTTAACTCTGTTTTCTTCATAATATTCCCTACTATTTCTCATCTTTTTTAACAAAGACTCTTCAGTTAGCCCTTTTTTAAGCTCTAGGGTAGATGTGTTAGGATATTTCCCTTTTTGTAAGAATACCTCATTCATGGGATATATTCGTGTAATTCCACCAAGCACTACTTGAGTATGTGGAGAAACTCTCTTCACTACATCATAAACTATATTCGTGTAGGTAACAAATTTCTTTACTGACTCTTGATCAACATATGCGTTTCCTTCAAAATTTCCAGCTTCCCACTCATTTCCAAATTGTATTTTATCGATGTTATCATAGCGTGATACAATCGTTGTTACAAAAGTAGTAAAAGCCTCTTCATCGAAGAAATTAGCCCCATCAACTGCAGATTTTGTTGTAGCCCAAGAAGGACCTTGGCTAAGAATAGTAAGAAATATTGAAATATTATGCTCTTTTGCTTCACTCATCCTTAGATCCATAGGTGTATGATAAAAAGAGCCTTTTGTGTGCTCTCTATTTCTCCAATCAATTGCAATTCTTATTCTATCTACAGCCATATCCTTCATTTTAGCTAAAGTGAACTCAATTTGCTCTTTGTTTGAAAAAGGGGGAAATGAGATTCCCATTTTTATATCAGTGGTACCATATAAAGCATAGGAGCCATCTAAGTTGATTTCTTCTTCCCCTTTAGCACTAAGTAAAGAGGTGATAATAACAAAAAATACGATAAAAGTAATAATTGTTTTTATTTTCATAATTACACTTACTTTCTCACACCTATACTCTATAGGCAATATGTATGCCTATTGTTTTTATCCTATGTAAAGGTATTATTCTCACTTTTTCTTATCGATGTTTTCTATTATTTTAGTGAGAGAATTATTGAAATTACTCCATTCACTCTCTTCTAAAGGTGTTTTTAACATCTCAATCCACTTTTTAGAGATTAGAGTTATTTCATTTTTAATATCACGACCCCTAGGAGTGAGTGATATTAGAACTCTTCTTTGGTCAGTTTCATCAACCTCTCTATGAATGATTGCACGACTTTCTAATAATTTCATAGCTCTTGTTACATTAGCTTTATCTACACGAAGTCTTTTTGATAACTCTTCTTGTGAAAGGACCTCGTCATCACCTATGGCAAGTATGTATGCTTGAGTTCCAGGGCCTATATGAAACGGTTTGAGAGCTTTGGTAAAGTAACTTAATGCAGCTCTATGTATAATTGATAGGTAAAGACCAACTTCGTTTTCACTTGTACTCATTAATTCTCTCCTGTAAAGAGATGGCAGTGTTTTGTGCAAAATTGTTCAAAGGAGATGAGCTCTCTTTGAAGTATAACAGATGCATCTTTTGTAATGATATCAGCTTTATGTTGTTTTATATTATGATATATGGCCCACATAACAAAAATAAACATAAAGGGTAATTTCTTCTTTTTTTGTGTAATTAAGAAAGATAAAAGATGAGCATGAGTATATTTGATTTTTACATTACAGGTTTTGTTAAGTATCTCTGTTACTTCTTTAAAGCTCATAGAGGTGCTATTAGTGATTGTGATATTCTTAGAAATGTAACTGTTATCTACTAGAGCTATTGCTGCAATAGCTGCAATATCTCGAACATCAATAAAACTTGTTTTTCCATCTCCACTAGGTAAATGAAGAGACCCTTTTTTGAGGGAATCAAGGTGTGTTGTTGTTAAGTTTTGCATAAAATAACATGGTCTTAGGGATGTGTGCGGAACTTGTAATTTTTGTAAATATGTTTCTATTTTTGCGTGGGGAATAATAGAATTACTTTCGGCTCCTTGAACAGATAAGAAAACTACCTGTTTAATACCAATTGATTTGATATAAAGAAGAAAGGGGAGGACTTCTTTCTTCACTTTTGAAATTTGGGGTGGTCTTACTAAGAAGATTTTATCAACACCTTTAGTGGCATGTTCAAAAGTAGAGCTATCTGTGATATCAAAATGACGATATTCTACACCCTCTTTTACTAATTTGGGTCTATTGTGATGGTAGGCTGCTATCACATGGTGCTCTTTGGTGCTTAGAATATCTACAAGTTCTTTTCCAACATTGCCACTTGCACCTGTTATTAATATTGTTTCTTTTTTCATATAAGATATATACCATATTATTAGTTGCGTGCGCAACTATATTGCCCTCTTTTAGAATAAAATAAAAAATAGCCAATCAGATGCACATCCTTAACGATAGGTTATGTATACTCATTTGGTACTTTTAGGGGGTAGTAGACATCATCTTACAGTACCTACCAAAATAGCTAAATAATCTTTTGTTATATAGATTTATGTCTATATTGGGTGAGTGTGGTAGTTGATATATCGATTTATTCTAATAACATATACATATATGACATAGGTATTTGTTTTTAAAGCATTATATTGTATTGATTTGTATATTTTTTTGAAATGATTATACATTTTGAGGATAAAGTATTGACACCTCTGCTCGGTTTTATTACCATTGTTTTAGATATTTGGAGGATTTGTTTGAGAAAATTACTAGCTTTGATTATAATATTATTAACATTCTCACCCCTCATATTTTCACAAAGAACCTTATTTGTTGGCACAATTCCATTAAATGGAAAGATTCCTTTAGAAGAAGAATTCTCACTAGATGTTACTCTTCAAACTCCATTTTTATTTAATCAAAATATTGCTGGTGGGCAATATCAAATAGCAAAGTATGATTTTTCATCTAATAGTCCAGATCTCCTCTATCATATGAAGCTATCACCTGGCTTAGATACGAGATTAGGGAAAGGAATTTTTGCCTTTAGAAATATTTCAGAGACAGGGGTCGACACTGGTGGAGCACCTATTCCTTTTAGATTAGTTGTTAAGGGTACAGAAGAAGATAAAGAAGTTTCTAACTCTGAATTTCGTTCAGTAAAGAAAAACATTGGAATCCTTAATGGTTCCCGCTATAAAGAGAGTGGTCTCATATTTGTTGCTTTCCCCTCTATTAGTGAGGGGTTTGTAATTAAAGATTTCCTTTCTGGATTTTATGAAGCGTCAGTATTTGTTGAAGTATTAGTCGATTAAAAAAAGAAATATAATTACAAAACCTCCTAAAACTTATTTTGAGTGTGATGGAGGTTTTTTTTTACCCATGCTATACTACACATAAACAGGAATAGATATCGGAGGGAAATATGAAACCAATATTAGTAGTTATGGCAGCCGGAATGGGGAGTCGCTATGGTGGGGTAAAGCAAATAGATGGAGTGGGATTAGATAATGAAGCTCTTCTTGATTACTCAACATATGATGCACTTAAAAGTGGATTTGGAAAAATCGTGTATGTCATTCGAAAAGATATTGAGAAAGATTTCAGAACTCGAATCTTTGATAGAGTTGCAGAGCATTGTGATGCTACCTACGTATTTCAAGAACTCACCACTCTTTTAGATGAAAAACAAATTGCCCTCTCTAAAAATCGAACCAAGCCTTGGGGAACTGTCCATGCAGTTCTTAGTGCCAAAGAGATGATTGATGCACCATTTTGTGTAATCAATAGTGATGACTTTTATGGGAGAGAAGCATTTCAGATAATGGGTGAACACCTAGCTTCTGTTGGAAATGATTCACTTGAACAAGCCATGGTGGGATATGTATTAAAAAATACAACAAGTAAAAGTGGATCTGTCTCCAGAGCTATTTGTAATGTTGAAAATGGCTATCTTGTAGGAATGAGAGAAAACAAAACTATTTATCATGAAGGGGAAGCAATTTATTCTGATATTGATGGGGCAAAAAAGCTCCTCACAGGGGAAGAATGGGTTTCAATGAACTATTTTGGGTATACACAATTTGCACTCGATTACTTTAGTGACTATTTTGATCGATTTATTAAAGATGCTATCACTACAGCAAAAGAGGAGAGTTATTTGCCAGAAGCATCAAATGAGATGATTAATAAAACTGATGCGAAAATGAGATTCTATACAACTCAAGAGAGATGGTTTGGAATGACCTACTCTGATGATAGAGAAATGGTAAAAAACGAGATAAAGAAGAAGATACAGCAACACGTGTATCCAGAAAAACTCTGGAAATAAGTATTTTACTTGTAATTGAGAGGGTTAAAACCCTCTCCCATTACAGTGTGGGCCTCTTCTAGTATCATAAAGGCACGTGGGTCACTATCTCTTACAATATCAATGAGTGTGCTCACTTTCTGATTTGGAATAACAGTCATAATCACAGGTTTATCTTTTTGGCTGTACGCCCCTTTCCCTTGCAAATATGTAGCTCCGTGTTCCAATTCTTTTGTAATTCTTTGAGCAATCTTTTCGTGCTCATCACTAATTATTACTGCAGTTTTAGCATAGCGAGTTCCAATACTAAGAACAACATAATTAACAGAAACGCTTGTTGTATAGAGGGCAAGAGTTGCAAAAAGGGCACTTTCCAACCCAAAGATAAAACCACCACTTAATAAAACTAATCCATCTACAATAAATAAAGAAGTTCCTACAGCTAAAGGAGTGTACTTACTCATAATTTGGGCAACAATATCTGTCCCCCCAGTATTAGCTCCCCCTTTTAAGACAAGTCCAGTTCCAAAACCGATCAACAAGCCTCCAAAGATTGCAGAGAGCAGGGTGTTTATCGAATCACTATAATCAAGAAGACCATCAAAACCCCAAAGATATCCACCTAATGAGGTGAATAAGGCAAGTAGGAGAGTTCCAACTAAACTAAGATAGCCATAGCGAGCTCCAAATATCTTCATCCCTGCAATAAAAAGGGGCACAGAGAGTACAAATATAGAAGTACCCACATCAATAGAAAAAAGGTGGTAGAGGATAACGGCAATCCCACTTACACCTCCACTTGCTAATTTTGCTGGGGTGATGAAAAGAGCTATACCTAAAGCTGTTATAATAGAGCCAATAATAATAAGGAGAATATGTTGTATCTTTTTACCAATTTTCATGACTCCATTATACTGATAATTAGGATGACAAAGAACCCCTTGATATATTCAATAATAGATATCCATGCTACCATCACTATATAAAAGCACGTAAGTTAGTAAATTTAAGAACTATGTATACATTAAAAAGCATATGAAGAATAGAAAAATAGTAAAGTTAAGATGAATTGTTTGCCTACTTAAAGTCAACAAGATATGTTATATTCTACATGGAGGATACAAAACATGAACTACCATAAAAAAATTATGATTATTCTTATACTCTCAACACTCATTTTCTCTCCTATCTTTGCATCCCTTGTCACCCTTAACTGGCAGTGGAGTGCTAATGATGAGGAAGTAACATCATTTCGATATAGACTTAATGATGAACAATGGGTTGAGGTCGACACATCTGTAACAGAATTTACCCTCCAAGGAGTTGATATAGACTCCTACTATACCTTCGAAGTGCAACAATCTTATGATGGAGTCAATTATAGTGACAGTTCACAAAAATCTTATGGTACAGCCCCAGTAGAAGCAAAAGAGATACCGATTGTTGAAGAAAAAGTTGAAATTGCTCAAATAGAGCCACAAATAGTTGAAGAGCCTGTAGAGATTCAAGAAGAGATTATTGAACCAGTAATAGAAGAAGAGATT
>CAYVRR010000060.1:6627-12495 GCA_964453215.1 uncultured Spirochaetaceae bacterium
TCAACAAGAGCCAAAGAAAGTTACTAAGCTTACACCTCCAGATGAAGAAGAGGCATTGATTGAAGCTCTTGATAGTAATCCTTGGATGGCAATTGAATTCTCAGTTGGTACTGGTGGAAAAGGGGACAACAAATTCCTTCAAACAAAATTTAATCCTGATGGAAAATATAAACCTGTAAAAACGATGATTCTCCCTTCATTCACTTTTGATTTTGTGTATGGAAATATTATTACACTCTCTGAAAAAGATTACTTTAACTTAAGAGCTGGTGTTGGATTTAACACATATAGACTAGGATCTGATAACTCAACATTTATTGGTTCTGATTTCCACATTGGAATGAATTATAACCGTCGCTTTAGTGATAAATTTACGTTCACTTCTGGAGCCGGCCTCTCTGCAATGTTTACTAGTACTAACTTAAGTGTTGCAAGTGATCCAAACATATTCTATGGACCTTATCTTTCAGTGGGCGGAAGGTATAGGTTAAATGATATTTTCTCTATAATAGCACATGCAGAAACCAAACTTCTGTTTAGTAACGTCTTTACACCTTATGAACTTACCGGTATTGTACGGGTAGGATTCACATATCGATTCTAAATGAGGTAATGGGGAGCAATGAAAGAGAGTGAAATAAGGAAACATCTAGATTATATTTGTTTCGTGCAAGAAACAGAAGATTATGAGATGTCTACAGAAGCTGAGCAATACGTTATAGATATCTTAGATGATGAGTTAAGTGGAGATGAAGCGGTATCGAAAATAGTTGAAGAGTATGGGATTTCTAAATCAGATGAAGTTGAAGAAACTCCAGATGGGTATTATCCAGAAACAGATATTCCAATCAACTATTTTGGTATTAAAGACCAAAAGAAACTTGATGAGATAGAGACCCTTATAGTCTCAGTGAGAATGGCTGAACTCCTTAAAAATGAGTATTATGGACTGTTTGATTTTGAATACTTAAAAATAGTCCATTATCAGCTATTTACTGATATCTACCCATACGCTGGAAAGCCTCGCTATGTACCAATCACGCGACGAACTATGTTCTGTCTTCCTCAGTATATCGACACGATGGCTGATGAGATATTTACAAAGTTACGACAAGAGAGATTTTTACAAAACCAAGAGTTTGAAGAATTTGTAGATAACCTTGCCTATTTTATGGCAGAAGTTCATGCCCTACACCCATTTTTAGATGGGAACACTCGTGCTATGAGGATATTTTTTCAACAGCTATCTCATCGAGCTAAGTGGCACATTAATCCTTCTGACACAGATGATTCACGAATACTCGAAGCAGATATTGCCTCTTTAGAGGGTGATTATCAACCACTTATTAGTTTGTTACATTCAGCTGTTGAACCTTTTGAAGCATAATATTAAGGAAGTAAAGATATGGTTAAAGCAATTCTTTTTGATATGGACGGGGTGCTCATAGATTCAGAAGAGTACATTAGTAAAGCTGCAATAGAGTTTTTCCACTCAATGGGAGTAATGGTTACCCCCGAAGATTTCATCCCCTTTGTTGGAGCTGGAGAGGATCGCTATATTGGAGGAGTTGCTGAAAAATATGGAGTTGAAATTGAAATAGAAGAGGCAAAACTAGCTACCTATAAAATATACGATAGATTAATTAAAGGAAAAGAGGAAGCTCTCCCTGGAGTCATTCGGTTTATCACCAACGCTCATAAAGCACACATCCCCATGAGTGTCGCAACGAGTGCAGACCCCACAAAGATGGAGATAAACCTAGAAGTAATGGGATTAAATCGCTCCTGGTTTAAGTCTTTAGTTCATGGAAAAGATATTGAAAGGAAAAAACCATTTCCAGATATATATCAAAAAGCTGCAGCTAACATGGATATTTCTCCCAAAGATTGTATAGTCTTTGAAGATGCTCCTAATGGAGTAGAAGCTGCAAAAGCAGCTGGCTCTTTGTGTGGGGGCATCACAACAAGCTTTAGTTCAAGTGAACTCATAGAGAAGGGGGCTGATTTCATCATAGCTGGATTATCAGATTTTCCCGACTTTTCAACAATTAGTGAATTTAATACCCTTGTTACCCTTTTTATGGGGAGAGAAAAAGCTCAATTAGCTAGAAGACATGCGTATGCTCCCTACTCATCATACAACGTTGGAGCAAGTGTTGTCAGTAGAGAAACAAAAGCTATATATAGTGGGTGTAATGTAGAAAATAGTAGTTATGGAGCTACTATTTGTGCAGAGCGGGGTGCTATTATGAAAGGGGTAAGCGTTGAAGGAAAACTTGATGTAGAGATGGTTGTTGTAGTAACAGATGATTATCCTGCAGCAGTCCCTTGTGCTATGTGTTTGCAAGTTCTTAGTGAGTTTACATCCCCCGAGGCCTCAATATATCTATGTGATCTTGAGGGACATATTACTCACTATCATTTTAAAGAACTGCTTCCATTTCCTTTTTCTCTTTCATGACGATTAGCAGACAGATGATTCGATTGACATCATTTTATCTACTCGTTTAGCGTGGCGACCACCTTCGAACTCTTCATCTATATAGGCATCAAGCATATCTAAAACATCATCTTGGTAATCGATTCTTCCACCGAAAGCGATAAAATTGCAGTTATTATGAATTTTAGCCATTCTTGCTGCAAATATATTTTGAGGGAGGGCACATCTAATTCCATTAATCTTATTTGCTGAGATGGAGATTCCAATCCCTGTTCCACAACAAAGAATTCCAAAATCATATCCTCCAGCAACATATTCACCACAAGCTTTGACGGCCATATCAGGATAATCGATTGATTCATTGTTTTTTACACCAAGATGGTTTACATCAAACCCTCGTTTCATAAGATGGCTAATAAGACGATTTGCAAGCTCTACAGCTCCATGGTCATTTGCAACTACTACTTTACTCATACTCTACTTCCTTGAATCTATATTATTGAAAACTTCAATCCCAATTCATACTACATTAAAATACAAAAATGGGAAACTCATTATACCCTATTTCCTCTTATAGAGTTGCCACCAAGGTGTTCTAGGGTATTGATGGTGCTCCCAATGATATGAAAAGAACCAACAGCTTAGCATCGCAAGGAGATGATTTTTCTTCATTGTCCTTGATCTGTGTGGTTCCATCTCTTGGGTATGAGGTTGTTTATGAGGAAAGTATGTTCCAAAGTAAAAGAGTTGGAATGTTCCTAAAAATGGGGGAATAATCCAAAATAGGATAATATTTGAAAGCGGTGCCTTAAATCCGTAGAGAATGAGGTTAAATAGAAGGGCCATCGTTATAATTTGTCTCACTGTGATATAAGAGAAAAAGAATGAGAAGAACCACTTAAAGATATTTTGGGAAGAAGTATAGTAATCGGGGTCATCTTTGGATGCAACATACTTATGATGCTTCATATGATTTGTAAACATTCTTTTAAAACTGAAAGCTGCAAATAACCAGAGTGCAAGTTGCCCAATAAAATCATTCACTTTTCTATGAGAGCTCACTCCTCGATGCATACTATCGTGTGCTGTAATAAAAAGACCTGTGTAAAGATACCCTTGAAAAAGGATATGAAGATAGGTGAGTGGATTTGAATAATTGACCACAAATACAAATAGCAGATAGTAGAGGTGAGATGCCCACACTCCTATCACAATTAAAGCAATTACTATTCCCATCTATCTATTCCTCTTGTTGTATAAATCTGCACTAATCATACCACTTAATGTAGCGAGTGGCATTCCTCCTCCTGGATGAACAGACCCACCACAGTGGTAGAGACCATTGTAGCGAGATGATCTGTTTTTATGGCGTAAAAAAGCTGCCATAAGGGTGTTGCTTGAAATGCCATATAAAGCCCCTTGATAGGATTGAGTCTCCTCTTCTATATCTTTAGGGGTGAGAATACCTTCACTCTCTATATGTTTTTCAATATCAGTATTAAGAATCTTACTTAATTTTTTTATTATTGTCTCCCGAGCTCTTTGTATCTCCTCTTTTTTTTCATCCCCTTTATAGGGGGGAGCGTTAACAAGGACAAACCAGTTTTCTGCGCCAACAGGAGCATCCGTTGGAGTTATTTTGCTTGTGATGTTTATATAGATTGTTGGATCTTTAGGGATAATATGCTCTTTATGTATTTCATCAAATTCTTTTTTATAATCTTCACTAAAGAAAATATTGTGCACCAACAGCTCATCAAATACTCTATTCATTCCAAAATAGAAGACAAGGGCAGAAGATGAAGAGGGAAGGCGTGTATATCTTTTTGCAATAGGAGCATTCTCATCTTTAAGTAGCTGCTCATATAGTGTGAGAGTATCTACATCACTAAACACAGTTGAACCCTTTATGTGGGTATTGTTTACTATTACACCAGTAATATTTCTTTTTTTATCATAGGTGATTCGCTCAACTTTTGTCTTTGTGTGAGATTCTCCCCCTAATTCATGAAACAACTTTACCATTCCCAATACGATCCCATAGATGCCGTTTTTTACCCCATATCCTCCAAGGCCATGTTCAACATAGGCAATATTATTGAGTGTTGCTGGTGCTTGATATGGGTCAGATCCATTATAGGTAGCGTACCGGTTAAGAAGTTGTACCATGTGAGGATCACTAAAATAGGAAGAGTTTGCTTTAAACATGCTTCGTAAGGGGTCTATCTTTAGGATTTGTAAGAAGGAGGAGAGTGTTTTTTTATTAAAATAGGTACTTGGTGTGTGAAGTGATTTCTCTAAAAAGATATCGTGGGTGAGGTCCCATATTTTTTTAGCATATCTAAAATAGGATGCAACCTCTTTTTCACTCACACTCAGGTGAGTGGTGAGGGTTGTAGAAAATGAATCTAGTGTGTCACTTGCAAAATGAAGCCCATCACTAAAGTAGTAGTTGGTGATGGGAGAGAGGGGTACAATAGGGATGTAATCATACACATTTTTATTAGCTAAGGAAAAGAGTTTTTCAAAGACTTCAACAAGGGTGAGTAAAGAGGGGCCTGTGTCAAAGCGATATTTCCCTATTGTTTTTGTGTTTGCCTTACCGCCAAGATTTTCATGTTGTTCAAAAAGGAGAACCTTTTTCCCTAAAGAGAGGAGGCTAATAGCGGCGCTTAACCCACCAAGACCTCCTCCAACTATAATAATTGGTTCAGTATTATTGAGTGTGCTCATTTTTTTAAAAATACCTTTTTACACGTTACATAACTTGTTAGATAAAAGCCTAACATACTTGTATTATAAAAAAGATCTTCTAATGGAATTGAGAAGATTCTTACTCCCCAAATAGCTTCACTGTTATAAAGAACTATAGGTAAGCCTGTGAGAATAGAGTTCACAAGTAAAAAAGCTACCACGGAAAGGAGAAAGAAATAGAGGGTATGTATCTCTTTGAATAGGTGAGGCGCTACAAAAAGGGTTACAGCTACATAAAAAGAGATGAATATCATGGCAAGTCGAGAATATCCATTATTAAAAAATACAAAAAAGAAGATGATACCCAATAGTATGACAATGATACTTATCACTAACACAGCTTTATCATTCTCTGTTTTCTTATAAGGAAAGTATGCCCTAGCTACTTCGTATATAAAAATACAAGCATAGGGGACTACAAAGAAGAAGAGCCACTCTCCTAAAGGAAGACCAAAAATTGTAACTAAACCAGAGTATTGACTACTAAAAGACCAGTGTCCTAACCCGGTAACTATCACATCCCATGTAATGTAGACGGCACTAACGGGAATGATTGAGATAAATAATGGTTTCCAATATGTATAAAAGGCAACCTTTTTGTCAAAAGAGAGGGCTAAGGGGCCAAGAAGCACTAAAAGTGTAATTAATACATAGGTGTACATAGTAAGACTCCT
>CAYVRR010000061.1:0-11789 GCA_964453215.1 uncultured Spirochaetaceae bacterium
CAAATTAAACATCTACTTCACATGAGATCTAGGTGAGATTGTTATGGAGAGTTTTACTCACTAAAAAGGCGTCTGTCACTAATACTCTTATAGCCCAATCAATGTTCGTATAGTATAGTTATGAAATGAAAACAGATCTTACTGTAGCCACTTTTATATTTTACAACCATGAAGTGCTGCTCATTCATCATAAAAAACTTAACATGTGGCTTCCAGTTGGAGGTCATATTGAAAAAGATGAAACGCCAGATGAGGCAATTATGAGGGAAGCAAAAGAAGAAACCAACCTTGATATCACCCTTTGTAATATTCCATCCCTCCCAATACTCGGAAAAACTATCACCCATTTAGCTATTCCCTTTTATGTAAACGTTCATAATGTCGACTCTCATAACCATGTAGGATTATACTACGTGAGTTATGCACATAACCCAGAAACGCTATGTATTAATAAAGAGGAAGTGCTCGATGTTTCGTGGTTTACAGAACAACAAGTAAAAGACTCAGGTATTATAAGTGAAGAAGCGAAGCTTCTTGTTGAGTTAGCCTTTCATGAACTAAAAAAACATCAATAGAAAAGAAATATGATTTTTCCCTATTGTTGCAATTGATTTTATACCAACTCATGAATCTATTAAAATACCTTAACTCATCCTCTCATTGTTGCTATACTAATTTCACATGAATATAATGTGAGGTTATATATGATTGATACAACACATCCATATGTACAAACGCCAAGGCTTATTTTAAGACCCTTTGTACCTTCAGATGCCCCTTTTATGTTTAAGTGGGCTGGAGATAAAGAAGTTACAACATATCTAAGGTTTAAAACTCACGAAAATGTAGCCCAATCAATGAAAGTAATTACATCTTGGATTGAACATGATAGATTTCCTCAAGTATGTAACTTTGCAATTGTAAAGAAAGACAATCTCGATGTAATAGGTTCAATCGGCCTTATTACCACAAGTGTAGTTGATGAAAGGGGAGAGGTGGGCTATGTACTTAGGAAAAATGAGTGGAATAAAGGATATATGAGTGAAGCACTTATCTATACACTTACATTTGGATTTGAGAAAATGGGCCTTCACAGAATAGAAGCAACTCACTCAGTGTTAAACCCAGCAAGTGGAAGAGTGATGAAAAAAGCCAATATGACATTAGAGTGCCCCGTATTGCGACACCACTATAAAAGTAGTCAATTAGGGTTTTTAGATTCTGCCCTCTGGGCATCTTGTAGTGACACCTATCAGAAAGTTCAACTTGAAAATCGTTGAAACAATGATTAAATCTTTATACACTAACATACACGAGGGATAATAAACAAATGAGTGAAATGAAAGAAAGAATAGAGCACATTAGATACAACATAGATGAAGCAATGAGAAAATCTCTTAGGAAAGATCAAGTTTCACTCATGGCAGTTTCTAAAAACCACCCATACAGTGCAGTTGAAGAAGCTTTTAGTCATGGAATAACCTACTTTGGAGAGAACAAAGTTCAAGAATTAACTCAAAAGTATCCCATCACTCATCCTCATCTCAATCTACATATGATAGGGCACCTACAATCAAATAAAGTGAGAAAAGTGGTGCCCCACGTCGACTCTATTGACTCTGTAGATAGCATAAAACTTGCTCGCCTGATACAAAAAGAGGCATCTAAAATTGATAAACACATTGAGATTTTACTTGAAATAAACACCAGTAACGAAGAAGCGAAAGGGGGATTTACCTCAACTGAAGAACTCTATTCCCTCTTAGATGAAGCATCAAACTACACACACATCAACATAAAAGGCCTGATGACTATAGGGCCATTAAGTGATGATGAGGGTAAAATAAAAAAATCCTTCCACTTTCTTAAAGAGACTCAAGAAAACCTCATTACCCGCTATCCCCATCTAGACTTTTCAACCCTCTCAATGGGGATGAGTAACGACTATGAAATAGCAATTAGTATGGGCTCAACTATTGTGAGAATTGGAACATCTATATTTGGCTCAAGAGGATATTAATGAAAAAAGTAGTTTTAATCCTTTTCATCTTACTTATCCTCACCCCCTTGTTTAGCAACACCCCAGTTGAGTACTCAAAAGATGAATTTCCCCAGTGGTCACTCCACCTGAGGCGTGGTGAGACCCTCTTTTTTGGCTCCCTTCCCATCACCTTTGCCTTTTCATCCCTTACCTACACCGTAGCAAAAACACTTGGAGCACCACATGTATCTCAAACTGCATTAGGAGAAACACTATTTCTTTTTTCTACCTCTGCAGCTATATCACTCACAATAGCAATAATTGATTACTATTTAGGAAAATAAAAATATGGAAATGGAATATCGCCAAGAGAGTATGAGTGTCACAGAAGAAGAGAGTGGCAAAAGAATAGACGTTGTATTCACACAACAGCTTCCCCACTTTAATAGAAGTGATGCCAATCATCCTACCACCACCTTTTACATAGATGATGAGGAGGTGAAAAAAAGTAGAAAAGTAAAGATAGGAGAGTTCATCCGAGTAAAATACTATGTAGAAATAGGAAATAAAACAATAGAACCAACAGAAATTCCCCTTACCATACTCTATGAAGATAAGGATATAGTAGTCATTAATAAAGAGCAGGGAATGGTCGTTCATCCAGGAAGTGGAAATAGTGAGAACACCCTTGTTCATGCACTCTTATTTCACTATGGAGATACGTTTAAACAAGAATTTATTGATGAAGAGACTCATACCAGACCAGGAATCGTCCACAGACTCGACAAAGAGACTAGTGGAGTGATGGTTATTGCGAAAAATCATACATCATATCTACACCTACAAGAACAGTTTAAAAACCGTATCCCAACTAAACACTATATTGCCCTTGTAAAAGGGAGAGTTCAATTAAGACGAGGTTCTATCACGTTACACATCATGAGAGATGAAAAAGCGAGACAACGATTTACTACAACTCAACAAAGTGGAAAAGGGAAAAGTGCCCGAACAGATTATCGTGTATTAAAGTATTATGATGGGTATACTCTCTTAAGATTAGAACTTTTTACAGGAAGAACTCATCAAATTAGAGTTCACCTTGCAAGTATAGGACACCCAGTAATAGGAGATACTACCTATTCTCGTCATAAAAAAGATTCAACTATGATGCTTCATGCCTTGAGTCTTGAATTCAATCACCCAACTACCATAGAGACGATACAATGTGTGGCACCACTACCTCTGCGGTTTAAAGAATATATACAAACCCATTAAGTGAGAATGCTCGGGTGACTTATCTGATCTAAATCATCACTCGCTGCTGCCTCGATAAGGGAGTGGTTAAAAAGCTTCTCAATTTTTATAGTAGATAAAGTTCCGTGACCTGGAAATATTACAAACCTCTCATCAAGAGTCATGATTTTAGATTTTATTCCCTTTAATAATAGAGCTTTTTCTAACACTCCATGGGTAGAGCCAATTCTACCTGCGTG
This sequence comes from uncultured Spirochaetaceae bacterium, assembly GCA_964453215.1. Classification (GTDB taxonomy): domain Bacteria; phylum Spirochaetota; class Spirochaetia; order Sphaerochaetales; family Sphaerochaetaceae; genus SABI01. Next base: position 3,475 of record CAYVRR010000061.1, read on the forward strand.
AAGCACATCTCCTGTAAAGAGGGCATTTCCAATTTTAAAGACAAAAGAATCTATTGAGTGCCCTGGAACTTGAAGAGCTTCTACTTGAATTCCAGAAAGATCTAAAAACATCCCATCTTGTAAAGGATTAGCAGGAATTTCAAAAAGGGTAGGGCTTCCTGCATATATCATAGAATCATATATCTTTAAAAGTGTCCCCAACCCTGCAGTATGAGATGGGTGACGGTGAGTGATAAGAACATAGGCAACGGTATATCTGTTTTGTTCAATTCTTCTAATAAGTTCTAAATCTATATGACCTGGATCTATTAAAATCGCATCACCCCCATTTTCAGGGCCAATGAGATAGGTATTAGAAAAATCATTTAAAGAAAAATGGCTAAATATTTTCATAATTTAATTGAAAATAGCCTCCTCAAAATTAGAATACTTAAAGGTGACCTGCTCTCTATCTGTGAATCTAAAATCAGTATTTTTTAAATTACAATCAACAAACCTCACATCAATTAAGTGAGCACTACTAAAATTAGAATAATAGAGATCACTTGTGGAAAAATCACAATTTCTAGCATCTATTCCCATAAAATTAGTATGAATGAGGAGTGAATCTGTGAAGGTGCACTCTATTAACTTTGAACCAGCAACCACGGTGTGGCGAGCATCATTATCATCAAACTTACAATGATCAAAAAGACAGAAATCAAAAAAGCTTGAATATATCTTACTATGAGAAAAATCGACATTACGAAACGTGCAACGACTAAAATTACACATTGAAAGTTTAGTATGTGAGAAATCTTGTTCACTAAAAAGGGCATCAGTAATAAGCATATCACGATGACTGTGAGTATCACCAAGAGCCTTTTTAATAATAAACATCACCTTATCAGGATCTTTACTATGCTCAAGACACGTATAATAATCTTCAACAGCATATTTTTTACACCCTACATGTGAACAGGGAATTAATCTGAACATGATATGAGTGTATCAAAAAAGAACTTATACTGTAAAGGTAATTACTTGCACACACCCCCCTTTCTCAGTATCTTACCTAGTATGGAAGAAAAAATTGGTATCGTTACAAGAGGCATCAATAACATTTATACAGTTGCAGAACGTGAAGTATTTATGAGTCAACAAGAATACCCCTCTGCATTGTGTAGAATTAAAGGAAAAGTGCTTAACCAGCGGAGAGATGAATACTCACCCTTAGCAGTGGGAGACTATGTAAAGTATACCCTTCATACACCTGTAGAGGGATTGATTCACGAAAGGTTGGAGAGGGTCAACACATTTCAAAGATGGAATGCAAAAAGAAGCATAAACCAAACTATTGTTGCAAATATGGACCTCATCGTAATTGTGACAAGCACAGATGAACCCCCCTTTAGACCTCGTTTTATTGATAGAGCATTAGTGTGTGCAGGTTCTACCCCTGTATTAATTGTCTTAAATAAATGTGATTTACCCCTTAGTGAATTAGAAGATGAACGCTTTACCCTCTTTAAAACATTAGGATATGAGACCATTAACATGAGTGCTTTTGATGATGAAGGAATTATGCTGTTAAAAACATACATAGACCATAAAAAAGTTGCCTTTGTTGGCCAATCTGGTGTAGGGAAATCTACTATTGTAAATAAACTATTATCTGATAAAGATACTCAACAAATTGGGGACATATCAGCTAAGTATAACAGAGGAAGACACACCACAAATCACTCAATTATGTTTAAAGAGGGTGATATTATTATTACAGATACCCCTGGGGTGAGGGAACTCTTAATACCTCACACAAGTCCATCTTTAATCGCCCACTCTTTTCCTGAATTTAGAAAGTCTTTAGGGAAATGCTCATTTGATACATGCCTTCATGAAAGTGAACCAGATTGTGATGTAAAAAGAAGGGTGGAAAATGGAGAAATTGACATAGATAGATATGAGAGTTACGTACGAATGCTCAGTAGTATTTCCATGAGAGAGACTCTCTATGAATCAGATAAACGGTAAGGAAATAGATTTGAACCAACAGACAATTAAAGATTTAGAAATTGAAACAGTAGTACATAGCATCTCCTCCTACGCTCTTAGTAGGGAGGGGATGGAGCGACTCAAGAAAAGTCCATTCATAAGAGATAAAGAAGTAATACTTCATACCCAGAAAATCTTAGAAGACCTTTCTTTAATTCCCATCTACAATGAAGTAGAGGTGATGAGTTTTCCAGATATTTCACAGATTGTGAACAATCTCACTACTTCTCCCTATGCCCTTGATGGACATGAGCTTTTTACACTTAAAGAATACCTACAAAGCGCAAGGTTACTCATTCAATATACAAAAGCTCCAAAAAGAGGGTCTGATCAAGAGCATAAAGAGCCAATAAGTTCAACATTAATAGATTCTCTTGATGAAGAGTTACACAACCTCTATAAACTGATTGATTATACTCTCGAGTCTCCTGGGAATGTGAAAGCATCTCACCCATCAATTGTTCGTCTTACAAAACAACTTGAACAAAAAAGGGGACAACGAAGTGCCTATTCAACCTCCTTTTTGAAAGATCATAAAGATGTTGCTTCCTCAGATATTCCCTCCTTTAAAGACAATAGGGTCGTCCTTCCAATCAGAAATGATAGAAGAAGTGAGGTTCAAGGGTTTGTCCACAGTGCGAGTAGCTCTCAACAAACACTCTTTATGGAAAGTTATCCCCTTGTTGAATTAAATAACTCCGTTGTTCTCATTGCACAGGAAATAGAGATCGAAATTGCTAAAATTATTGCTTCCCTCTCAAAAGAAGCTCTCAAGCAAGTAGCAAACATTACCCGCTTGATGCAAAGCATTGGGTATGTTGACTCCTTATATGCTCTCACTCGATTTAAGGAGAGGGAAAATCTATGTTTTCCTCACATTAATGACTCCCTTGAAGCTCACCTCATTGACTCTCGTCATCCCCTTTTAAAAGAATCGTGTGTCCCAATCACCGTTCACATTGCCCATCCTGTTCGCTCTGTAGTCCTTAGTGGACCAAACGCGGGTGGGAAAACTGTAACTATTAAAACAATTGCCCTTCTTGCCTACATGCACCAAACCTTTTTTATGATACCAGCAAAAATTGGCTCTTCTTTACCCCTATTTTCGTCTATATTCACCGATGTTGGAGATGAGCAATCTATTGAAAAGTCCCTTTCAACCTTCTCATCTCACATGCAACGAATTAGTGAAATATTACACAACGTTGACTCATCATCACTTGTCATCCTCGATGAATTAGGTAGTGGAACTGATCCAATAGAGGGGGCAGCCCTTGCTAAAGCAATTTTACAATACCTTCTAGACAACGGAGGTATGACCTGTATAACAAGTCACCATAGCCTCCTTAAGCAAGCAGCGTATGCCCATCCCAATATGCTAAACGCATCAATGGAATTTGATGAAGCAACACATAGACCCACCTTTAGAGTTATTTCAGGCTTACCAGGAGATTCTCATGCAATACATACAGCTCGTATGATGGGCATTCCTCTCGAAGTAATCGAAATGGCAGAAGGTCACATCGGCACAGATAATATCATGGTGAGTAAGATAATTAGAGGGTTAGAAGAAAAAGAGCGTGAAATGGAACAATTGAGATACTCCCTCAAAAAGAGAGAAAAATTACTCAATGAGCATATCAGAAGGGAAGATTTAAGAACTCTTACCTTAAATCAAAAAGAGAAACTCTTAAAAGAAGAACAGCTAACTTCACTCAAGCGATTCATTAGTGATAAAAAAAGTGAACTTGAAAATCTTGTTGCATACCTTCGTGAAGGGGAAATTACGAAAGAGAAGATGAAGAAGATGAAAGAGTATCAATCTTCTTTAGATGAAAAAGAGGCCTCTACAAAAGAAGAGCTCAGCATACTCGATACCAAGATTCGTACAAAAAAAGAGATACAACCATCTAACCTTCCTTTAACAGTTGGAACTACTGTATATGTTACAGATAAAAAAAGGGAAGGAGTTATTGTTCGAGTTGATAAAAGAGACCGATTTCAAGTCGCTATTAAGGGGGTGAAATTTACCTTTAAAAAAGAAGAATTAACCCCAATAATTGACAAAAAAGAACATACCCCCACTATCAGCTACAACACAAGCGTGAGTGAAGTAAAATTAAGTATTGATGTGAGGGGAAATACCTTAGAAAAAACTCTTCAACTCGTAGATGCTCAACTAGAAGGGGCATTAATGCATGGAATAGCAACTTTTTCTATCATCCACGGAATGGGAGATGGTATTTTAATGAGGGGTATTCACACCCACCTCTCGAAACTTCCCTATGTAAAAGCTTTCTATGTAGCTCGCCCCGAAGATGGGGGGCATGGAAAAACGTATGTTGAACTTGATTAATAACGCATCATGGTGCATCGTAAAGGGAAAATACATTAAAAAAATAGAAAAAATGATAAAAAGTATACATAAAATATAGATCCAATCATCTATTTTTATGATAAATTATAGTACATAGAAGAAAGAAGAGAGTAGAAACACAGAGGGAGCGATTTATGGCAGATTATATGGAAGGAACAGGAATACAATACCATTTACATATTAAAAAAGGGGATGTTGGGCGCTATGTAATCTTACCTGGAGACCCTAAACGATGTGAAAAGATAGCTTCCTACTTTGATGAAGCAACCTTTGTTGCAGACTCAAGAGAATATGTTACCTACACAGGCTACTTAGATGGGGAGAAGGTGAGTGTTACTTCAACTGGCATTGGAGGACCCTCTGCCTCAATTGCAATGGAAGAGTTGTATGCTTGTGGAGCTGATACATTTATTCGAATGGGCACCTGTGGAGGAATAGCCCTTCCTGTAAAAGGGGGAGATGTTGTAATAGCTACAGGAGCTGTAAGAAATGAGGGAACAAGTGTAGAATATGCTCCCATAGAATTTCCAGCTGTTGCAAACTTTGAAGTAGTAAATGCCCTACATACAGCTGCTATTCAATTAAACATTCCTCACCATGTTGGAGTAGTTCAATGTAAAGACTCATTCTATGGACAACACTCTCCTGAAACAAAACCTGTGAGCTATGAATTAATGAACAAATGGGAAGCATGGAAAAGGCTCAACGTATTAGCGAGTGAGATGGAATCAGCTGCCCTCTTTGTTGTAGCCTCCTACCTTAATGTTCGCTGCGGCAGTGAATTTTTTGTGGTGGGAAATCAAGAGAGGGAGAAAGAAGGACTCGATAATCCAATTCTTCACGACACCGACACAGCTATTCAAGTAGTAATTCAAGGAATGCGTAATTTGATTAAAGCAGACAAAGAAAAAAAGAACATCACCTAACGTATTATAAACTTACTTTCATGATCTAGAGAGTACTTGTTAGCTTTTCATACAAAGAAGAGATCTCTCTATGAAAAGCTATCTCTTATTTTGAATACGATATTGCCCCTAATTTACACGAAGGAACACAATCACCACATACATGACAAAGTGTTGGGTTTATGATGGCCTTCTTTGTTTCACTATTAAACGTAATTGCACCAACGTTACACGCTTTTAGACACTGTTTACAGCCAATACATATTTCTTCATCTACCTTGTACCTATATAGTGATCTAGAACCACCTACTTTGAGGGCTATAGAGTAGGGGCAAATATAATTGTGCCAAGTGGATGATGAGAAAAAGAGGGCATATAAAAATGAGAGGGGTACAAAGATTAAAAGAAGGGGAATGTTTATATTAAAACCCCTTTTTGAAATCAGCATAATGAGTAGTGAAACAACAAGAGAGATGAATGGGATGAAATTTGCCCATTTCATCTTAATAATAGGTTGTTTCTTTTTCTTCTTGATTGTGTGAGCAACTTTCATTCCTGTATTCATAGGACACACATAAGAGCAAAAATAACGCCCAAAAATAAAAGAAATTGCAACACTTATAGCATAGAGAGCAAGCCAGAGAACCATTTTTCCACTCACCATAATGAGGGTAAATAGAATTAATGAGATAATTTGTATAGAAACTCTGAGATACTGTTTTTTGGTCATAACATACTCCTTGACCCTATGTATACCCCGTAATCCTACATTGTTGTGTTGCATTGGCAACGAGAAAAAAATATTTAAAAAATTTTGAACAATATTTTCTTTTCATAGAGTTTCTATGGCAACAATTGCTTTAGAGTTAAAGGTGCACTTGTCTCTAAATGATACAAATATTACCTCTTACCCTGTTGCATTTACATATTCAACCAATTATGATGAGTAATAATTAAAAATGTGGAGATAATACATGGAACAGCAGATTCAAGAACTCGTTGATTCAATTAAACGTGATGGTATCGATGAAGCAAACAATAAACGTGACGAAATCTTAAGTGAAGCAAAAGCTCAAGCAAAAGAGATAATTAGTAAGAGTGAAAAAGAGGCTTCAGCTCGTATTGAAAAGGCTCAAAGAGAAGTGAATATCATGAAGCAAAGTGCACATGAGTCAATTCGTCAAGCAGCAAGAGATGTAATTCTTTCGCTTAAAAAGAGCATACATTCACACATGGATCTCTTACTTAATCAACACATAAAAGAAACATTAACCCCAGAACAAACTGTTGCACTCATTGTGAGTGTCGTAAAAAGTGGAATTAGTGATGTAAAACAAAGTAAAGTTGAAGTGAGCAAAAAGAGCATTAAAGGACTTGAAGAGAAATTACGAAAAGATCTAGAAAAAGAGCTTAAAAGTGGACTTGAACTTAATATAGTTCCTCATGTCGACATTGGGTTCAAATATGCAGATAAAAAAGGTAATAGTTATTACGATTTCAGTGATGAAGAAATTAGTAATCTTCTCTCTCCTTACTTAAGTGATGCTATTAGTGAGATTCTTACCTCATCAAACAATTCTAAGTGAGGGTACTATAAGTGGCTTCTTTCTACTATTCTTTATCATCACTACCAATGTTACAGTTTGATGAATCACTTCCCCTTAGCTATGATGAGTTTCTCTCTATTGTGACCCCTTTTATATCAAAAAAATTCTTATCATACCTTACATCAATTCTTCCTGATGCCTCTTTAGATGAAGAAATTAATCACCCCTTCTTTATTTCATACAACTCTTTTCTCACCCTTGTAAAAAAAGAGATGCATACCCTTCGCCTACTAGCTCACAAAGAGATGAAGCAAAGTGAAGGAGTACAAAAAGGGCTTATCCAAGATATGGGTGTACATGAAGTAGTTAAAAAGGCTGTGGAACAAGAAAATCCATTAGAGGCAGAGATTTCTCTCCTACGCCTCTTATTTAATAAAGTAGAAGAGCTCAAAGGAGGCCATTATTTTAATGAAGTCTCCCTTTTTGCATACGCATTGCAGCTAAGAATGCTAGAAAGAAAAGCAAAGTTTATTCCCCTCGAGGGAAATAGTGAATTTAAGCAATTGTTTACTAGCTTACAATCTATCATAAAAAGCATATAAACGGAGTTAATAGATATGGCATACAACAAAGGTCGAGTCACCGGGGTTAATGGTAATATGGTTACCTCAACATTTGAAGGAAATATTTCCTTAAATGAAGTTGGGTATATTCTCTTAGATGATCAACGACTTAAATCAGAAGTTATTCGTATTTCTGGAGATAGTGCATCAATGCAAGTCTTTGAAATGACCAATGGGATTAAAGTTGGCGATGAAGTAGAATTCTCTGGAGAACTACTTAGTGTAGAACTTGGTCCTGGTCTTCTCACGCAAATCTATGATGGATTACAAAACCCTCTTCCAGAACTAGCCATTCAGTGTGGCTTCTTCTTACAACGGGGTATCTATTTACAACCAATTCCAGATAACTCTTGGGAATTTACCCCTGAAGTAAAAAAAGGGGATACATTGTATCCAGCAGATACAATAGGAACCGTTGTTGAAGGAATATTTGTTCACCGGATTATGGTTCCTTTTAACCTCTCACATGAGGTGTGGGAAGTAGTTTCAGTTAAGAAAAAAGGGACATACCATGTTCGTGAAGAAATCGCTGTAGTGAAAAATGCCAAAGGGGAAGAGAAATCTTTATCAATGGTGTTCACATGGCCAATTAAACGACCTATAGACTTTTATAAAGAGAGATTAAGACCAGATGAACCCCTTATCACAAAGGTTCGTATTATTGATACATTCCTCCCTGTAGCAAAAGGGGGTACATATTGTATTCCTGGACCTTTTGGAGCAGGAAAAACTGTATTACAACATATGACTAGCCGTAATGCTGATGTAGATATCGTAATTATTGCAGCATGTGGAGAGAGGGCAGGTGAAGTTGTAGAGACTCTTAAAG
>CAYVRR010000062.1:0-11582 GCA_964453215.1 uncultured Spirochaetaceae bacterium
TTAAACTTACCATCACTACATAATTATTCTGGTTTTGGTGTTACTTCTAAAATTTCAACCAAAGAGGCAGGTTCTATGCGATAAGCAGATCCTATCCCTTCGTAAAACCCATGATCTTTTATAAAATGGATGTGAAGGTCTGTATATGTTATTTCTTTATTTAATACTAGATTTCTTACTGTAGTATTTACCTTCTCATACATCCCTCTCCCACCAAATGGGGAGGGAAGTTTTCCCCTCACTGAGTCTACTCTCACCTCAAAGTGATCAGATATTTTGAGAAATTCTCCAAGTCCATCAAGGCCAGCATCCCTAAAGTATTGCATTTTTTCTGCAATATCTTGGTGACTCATATGTAATTGACGCACTGTTACATCATCTTGAGCAATAATATCGATAAGATTTCTTGTATCAGTTCCTAAAAACCCCTCTAATGTGATAACTCCAGGCTGCATTTGTTGTTGTATTAAATCATATTCAGGTGTCTGTTTCATAATAATTCCTCTTTTTTAAGCAAATTTATCGTAATAGATACGCTCTTCAGGCATCCCTAGTTCAAGAAGCACTTTGATACATGCATCAATCATTCCAGGGGAACCACAAAGGTATGCTTCACTTTCACTTGCATCTTCTGTAAGGCGCCTTACTACATCTGTGATAAGTCCAACTTCTCCTTCCCACTTATCCTCATCTAGAGGTTCACTAAGAGCTGGGGTAAAGGTGAAAGAGGGCATCTCTTTCTCTAATTGCTTCATCTCATCAAGGAGGAATAAGTCCCGTTTACTCCTTGCTCCAAAGAAATAGCGAGCTTTGCGGGTACTCTTTTTCTCATTCATATCAAGGAGGATAGATTTAAGAGGCGCCATACCAGAGCCTCCAGCGATACAAATTATTGGCCTTTCTGTTTCTCTCAAGAAGAAATCTCCATAAGGGCCATTGATAGTAACACTATCTCCTTCTTTGAGATATTTATGAACATATGTAGTACAAATACCATTTGGAACAAGTCGTATTTCAAGTTCTACACGAGTGTTATTACTTGGAAGAGTTGCCATAGAGTAAGCTCTATAGACTGGCTCATCGGTGAGTTCATACTCTGGAACCTGGAACTGTACAAATTGACCTGCCTTACAATCAATTGTTGGTGGGTCAATCAGCTTTAATGTAACTTGTTTTATATCGTGGGTGAGATCAACAATGCTTTCAACTTTTGTGTCAAATTGTCTTACTGAGAATAGCTCCTCAGGTATCTCAATTTTAACATCATTTTTAACTTTAAATTGGCATGAAAGACGAATGTTGTTTTTCTTCTCTTCATCACTAATCCAAGGGAGCTCTGTTGGCAGATAATTTCCACCACCCGAAGTGACTTGCACTTTACACAGTCCACAAGATCCTCTTCCCCCACATGCACTTGGGATAAATACTCCCTCCCCATTAAGAGCTTTTAAAAGGGGCTGGCCACCTCGAACAGTTAAGTTCTTTTTACCATTTACATCGATGTGAACTTCACCATAATTACCAACAGTTGCATCGGCAATAACCATTAAAAGGGCAAGCACCATTGAAATGAGGGTGATGACCAATACGCTAATACTTAAAGTAATAAACATCCTTTCCTCCTAGCTGATAGGTAACATGCCACTAAAGCCCATAAATGCCATTGCCATAAATCCTGCAATGATGAGGGCAATTCCTGGCCCTTCAAGGCCAAGTGGAACTTTTGCTGTTTTGAGTTTTTGCCTGATACCGCTCATTGCCATAATAGCGATAAACCAGCCAAGACCACTACCAATTCCAAAGAAGAATGATTGGAGGAAGGTATAATCTCTAATTACCATAAAGAGGGAAGCCCCTAAAATAGCACAGTTAACTGTGATAAGGGGTAAGAAAATTCCTAAGGCAAAATAAAGACCCTCACTGTATCGTTCAATTACCATCTCTATAAGTTGCACAAAGGCAGCAATTACGATAATAAAGACAATGAATCTAAGGTATTCAAGTTGGAATGGAACCAAGATGAGGTGGTATACCACCCAGTTAAGGGCTGTAGTGATTGCTAGTACAAATGTAACTGCTATCCCTAAGCCTGCTGAAGTCTCTATTTCTTTTGAAACTGATAGAAATGAACACATTCCTAGATAGTTTGTTAATAAAATGTTGCTTGTAAAAGCTGCTGCAAAGAAAATTGTAAATGGGGAAATGATCTCATTCATGTGCTGCCTCCTTCATAAATACTTCTTTTGCGATCCAGAGGAATATTGCGAGCATGAAGAATCCTCCTGGTGGCATAATCATAATAGACCAAGAAGTCCACCATGAACCTAAGATTTGAAATCCCCAAAGGCTTCCTGTTCCTAATAGTTCTCTTACAAACGCAATAGCTAGAAGGACATACGCGTATCCAATTCCACTAGCTATACCATCGATGAGAGAAACCATTGGTTTGTTTTGAAGGGCAAATGCTTCAATCCTTCCCATTACAATACAGTTTGTAATTATGAGACCAACATATGGTCCTAAGGACTTCCACATCTCAGGGTAGTAGGCTTTAAGGGCGATATCTACAATAATTACATACGTTGCAATTACCATAGTCTCTACCATCATTCTGATTCTTGATGGAATCCACTTTCTTATCACACTGAGTGTCCAGCTTGAAAGAGCTAAAGTGAAAATAACACCAAGAGACATTACCATTGTGTTTTCTAGTTTGTTTGTTACCGCAAGGGTACTACAAATTCCTAGTATTTGAACAAATACTGGATTCTCTTTCCCTAGTGGTGCCAAAAATGTTTTTTTATATAATCCTTTTGCCATGTTTATAGATCCTTGTAGATTTTTGAACCATCATTTACGACTGAGTTGATAATATTTCTAAAAGATTCACTAGTTCGTGTTGCTCCAGTAATACTATCAATTTCATCATCACTATCACTTGTTCCCTCTTCAACTAAACGAAATGGGCCACTTTTCCCTTTAAACTGAGATGTAAACCAGGGCTCTTCAATACGAGCTCCTAATCCTGGAGTTTCGTTTTGGCTCACAATAGCGACACCCGAGAGGGTTGAAGGACTTGTAAAGCCAACCATCACTGTGATAGGTCCCCATAGTCCTGCCCCTGTTCTTTCAACAACTGCCTTTGTTTCACCATTTTCACCTTGTATGATATATCTATCATCTTCTTGGGTCACATATGAGGTATAAGTCTCTTCAACAGAAAGGGGAGTTCCATCATGTTCTATTGCCGCTGCATCAAGTACACTTCGACGAAGGAAGAAAAGTTCATTACTCTCTACTCTATCTGCTGTAAAAAGATAGAGGGCACTTGTGATTACAATACATAAAATTGTCACAATGGCCATGAAAATGATAGGGTGAACTCGTAATGCATAAAAACCATCTTTGTTCATGCTTTACCCCCTTTTGGAGCAAGAGCTGCTTTTTTCTTAGCTCTTTGTTGTTTAATCAAGTAATCGAGTAAAGGGGCAAACATGTTCACAAGGAGAATTGCAAATGTTACTCCTGCAGTCCATGTGCTAAATATTCTAATTAATACTGTTAACACACCAAATGATGCTCCATATATAACTCTACCAAGGTCTGTTGATTGTGATGCACTCACTGGGTCTGTTATCATAAAGAATGCAGCAAAGAGGAACGAACCACTTAACAGTGCATATAGTGGGTCTGTTGCACCAATTACTCCTGTGAGCCACAGGATGGTTTGCAGGAGTAAAAACCCAACAATTGATGAAATTACTAGTTTCCAGTTAGCAGCCTTTTTAACAATAATAAAAATTCCACCAATAAGGATGAGTAAAGCACTTGTTTCACCAAAGCTTCCAGGAATGTTTCCTAGAAATAAGCTCAAGTGATTAGCACTAGCTGTATACAATGGAGTTGCTGCCGCTACACTATCAGCACCACTTGCCCACACTCCAAATCCTGCTGGAAAGAGAGAGATGGCAGTTTGAGGGGCAACAAAGCGAGCGGTGAGTGGAACACCAAAACTGATGTATACAAATGCTCTTGCTGTAATTGCTGGATTGAATATATTCCTACCAAATCCTCCAAAGACCATCTTCCCAAAGATAATTCCAAATGCTATTCCAACCGCTGCAATCCAAAGGGGAACCATCGGGGGGAGGGACAGAGCAAATAATGTGCAACTAACAAAAAGGGACTCAGTCACTTTGTAGTTGTATTTTTTTGCCATGAACCATTCACTTAAGAGCCCTGTCGCACCAACAACAACATAGAGGGCTAAAAATCGCCATCCATAAAAGTATATTGCTGCAAGGGTGAGAGGGATAAGCCCAATGAGGACGTTCCTCATCGCCTGTTGTTTTTGAATCTTCACCATATCCTCCTGTGTGTTATCTCAGTATAACGCAGTAGTATCATTATTTGTCATAAATTTGTGAAAAATGTATAGAAAATTTTGAGTATTCCACTCATAGAGCACATTGCCATGTATTACACCCATCACTTTTATTACTTGGTACGAACCTACATTCTCTACCATATTCTGTATCTTGTTGTTAGCATATTCTACACTGCTATTTTCTAAGTATATCATGCTAATTAGTATATTTCTGATTTTTTATTATTGAGTTACAGGTATGAACTCATCACTCTTTTTTAATGCCTCACATTGTTAGTACTATAACGGGTTTTCTTCCCAATTCAAAGGGATAAATTAAAATCATTTTAAAAAAGTGGTAAAAAATTAATTTTTCTTACAAGATAGTTCATCTTAAAAACACTTTTTTTAGTTGTTTACAATGAGTGTTAGATTACTATAGACTTACTTTTACAACACTAATGTTACGACATGTGTGAAATAAATGGGGTAATATATGGAAGTAAAAATGGCAGATTTGCCTGGAGTTGGAAAAAAAATTTCTTTTGATACAGCAGAAAATCAGAAAATAGTAATTATAATTCATCACTCTGGTAAACGGGATTTGTATTTTTTTCAGGATAAGGAAGAAGATGAGGCAGATTATTTTCTCTCACTAACCCCTGAAGAAACCCGAGAAATGGGGGCTCAACTTTTGGGAGTAGCGTACCACCCAGTAGAAGATGATGAGATGAAGATTCTCCAAAACCAACTTGTCATGGAGTGGATTAAGATTACTCCTGAATCCCCTTTTGTTGATAAACAGATCGCTGAGTCTAAAATACGCACCCACACAGGGGCTTCCATCATTGCCCTCATGCATGGGGATGATGTTGTCGTGAGTCCAGATATTGATGTCGTTATCAAGGCTGGAGATACTGTTATGGTAGCTGGAAAAAGAGATCAAATCAGGCGCTTTGACTCTATGGCTAGGGGAGAAGGTATGGGTGAGGGTAATTAATGGCAGAGCTACAATTTCCTATCCTTTTTGTTGCAGGGGGCATTTTCATACTGCTATTTGTTGTTGGCTTCATTGGAATGAAGATTCGTATCCCTGGGGTCGTCCTCTATATTCTTCTTGGAATAGGGTTGGGTGGGTATTTCTCTGGTAATCGTCTTTTACAGCTAGGTGGAGAAGTGGGGATTGTTCTCCTATTTTTCATGTTAGGTATGGAGTTCCCTGTACGCGTCTTGCAGGAATTGCAAAGAAAGTTGCTCCAGCTGGCACCTTAGATGTAGTTCTAAACCTTTTTGTCACGATGGGCATTTGTCTTGTTTTTGGTTTTGATTGGATTACATCCTTTCTTATAGGGGGTGTCTTGTATGGAACTTCATCCTCCATTACTGCAAAAATTCTAGAAAGTTCCAAACGAATGGCAAACCCAGAGTCGGAGTTTTTATTAGGTCTCCTCATCTTTGAAGACCTTGTGGCACCCATTGCAGTAGCTGTTTTAGTGAGCTTAAGTGCGGGGGATGCAATGAGTGGCTTCGAGTTTGGATTAATTATTTTTAAAATTATTGGTCTCATTGTTGGAGCTGTAGTGATTGGAAACCTAATATTTAGTCGACTAGGAGCATTTGTTGACAGAAACCAGAGTAAAGATGTGTTTATACTCCTTGTTGTAGGTATTGCCCTCTCCTATGGTGGGCTTGCCCTTATTCTTAATTTATCTGAAGTGTTGGGAGCTTTTCTTGCTGGTATTATTTTAGCTGAAGTGCAACGTACTGAGGTGTTAGAACAGGTAGTGCTACAGGTTAGAGATCTGTTTCTCCCTCTGTTCTTTTTCTATTTTGGCACCACCATCACCCTTGGCGATGGTGTTCCTATGGTTCCCCTGCTCATCGTGTTGTTGGTGTGGTCTATTGTTGGAAAAGTTATTACTGGCTACTATGGCGCTCAAGTGTATGGGCTCTCAAAAAAAGTCTCCTTACGAGCTGGGTTATCCTTTACTCAACGGGGTGAGTTTTCTGTAATCATAGCGAGCATGGCCGTAGATTCTATTAGGATACTCAGTGGGGTATTTATCCTCTCTTCTGCTATGATAGGTCTGTTACTTTTTGGTGTTGCCCCTAAAATTGTCATAGCTCTCTTTCCTAAACAAAATAAGTCACAAAAATTTAACGTTCCAAAAGGTTAAATACAGAGCATAGAGCTCTTAATCTCTAGATAGTAATTGCATCATTGAAACTTCAATGATGAGAGCCTCTACTTGTTTTTTTACAGTTCCCCTGATGATAAGTGGAGCTATTGAGTTAAGAAGATGATGATATTTTTTATAAACTTCAGGAAAGATTACTACATCATAGAGGGTTGTCTCATCTTCAAAAGAGACGAAATCCATAAGAAGATTATCTTTTGTAACAACAGTTCGTCGAGTGATAGGGTAGCCAATGAGGGTAACGTGTTTGTCAACATAGTTGCCTATTTCATACCCTTTTATCCTTCTTATGCCAATAATTTTAGATGCATAGAGAAAGAGGATGTGATGGTCTTTTAGAAATGAGAGCACCTGTGCTTCATGTTGTAACTCCTCCATTGTTCTCATCTTTTTACTTTTGGTAGGTATCTTTTTAGGAGCTTCTTGCATAAACAAGTTTCCTTGCTTTTTTTTCTGTGCATGATGGGTGCTTATGAGGAGAATTTTAAGTTGTTCACTTCGTGCCATGTTGTCACACATAGAATCAAAAGAGCCAGAGGCTACAAGTTGAACTATATCTTGTTTTATAAGGCTCAGTCGCTTTGTAATATCTTGTAATGAAGTAAAATCTCCATTTCTTCTTTGATTACATATTAATTGGGCTGTTTCTCTTTGAAGTCCTTTTATTGCCATAAACCCAATAATTACTCTGTTTCCATCCCCCCTATAGTGCCATTCACTCTCATTGATATCAGGGCCTATTGTAATAAGCCCCATTCTCCTACATTCACTCACATAGGCGGCACTATGGTAATATCCCCCTTGATTTGATAACACCGCTGCCATAAAGAAAGAGGGGTAGTGTGCCCTTAGGTAGGCTGCTTGGAAAGAGACCATCGCATAGGAAGCGGAGTGAGGCTTACAAAAAGAGTAGCCTGCAAAAGAGAGCATCATGAGCCAAACTTCATCTTGAACTGATTGCGAAATATTTCGCTCAGTGCACCCTTTTCTAAAGAGTTCTTCATAGTAATCAAGTTGTGCTCTCTTATTCTTTTTCCCAATCACTTTTCTTAATTGATCTCCATCATGTTCGCTAAACCCTGCAAGCACAATAGCTACTTTAGAGACATCTTCTTGGTAGCACATAATGCCATAACTCTCCTTTAGCACCTCCTCTACTGCTGGATGAATTGGTTTGTATGCCTTCCCATGCACCCTTTTTACATACTCATCAATGTAGCTGTTTGCAGCAGGACGAATAATTGATGAGTGGATAACAATATGGTCAAAATCCCCTTTGAGAGTCTTTTTTTGAAGTTGTCTCATTGCAGGAGATTCTATATAAAAAACCCCCATTGAGTCCCCTCGCGCTAACATAGCGATTGTTTTTTCATCGTGTACTGGATTAAATAGATGCTTATCTATATGTATGCCTATTGTTTCAAGTGCTTGAAGGGTATCCCTTATAACAGCAAGAGATCTATTTCCTAATAAGTCTATTTTTACTAAACGGGCATCTTCTACCCCATCTTTTTCCCAACTAATGAGGGGATATCCTTCTCGACTTAGGGTGATAGGTGCATAGGAAGAGACTTTTTGAGGGGTAATGACTATTCCTCCACAATGCATTGAAATGAGATGAGGCATCCCTGTGATTCTTTTTGCAATGGGGATAATAGTTTGAAATTGTGAACTGTAGGGGAGTAGAGCTTGTTGATTTTTAGATATTTGAGTAATTACTGTATCTGAAATAGCATATGCTTTTGCTGTCTCTCTTAAAGCTGATTGGTAGTGAAAGAAGTTGTGGTTAGCAACTCGAGCACAATACTCACTTCCAAATTTCTCTATCACTTGATGTAAAATAGCATCTCTCTCATCCCACGCAAAATCGACATCAATGTCGGGCATATCTATCCTCTCTAATGTAAGAAATCTTTCAAAGTAGAGGTTATGTGCAATAGGATCTACTTGGGTAATAAAGAGGGAATAGGCAACAATGGAAGCAGCTCCTGAACCTCTTCCACAGCTATTTGATGCCATAGAGACAATATCATCCATGATGAGGAAGTAGGGTGCAAACCCTTTTTGATTAATAATAGAGAGCTCATATTCAATACGATCCATTATCCCATCAGATATCTCCCCATATCTAATATGGGCCCCTTTTAATACCCTCTCTCGTAACTCCGCGCTATTACTTTTTTTAATAGAGGGGTAACTTGGGAAAATGAATGAAGAGAAAAGTTGAAGATTTTTGCACTTTAATGCAACTTTTTCACTATTTTTAAGAGAAAGAGGCCATGGAGAGAAGACTCTTTCATACTCCTTTGTTGTATGAAAATAGTGTGTCGAGGGGGCAACTTCACATGCTTGTAGTGAAGCAACTGTTTTTTTAAGAGCAATTGCCCTAAGTACCTTGTGTACATCTATATCACTTTTATCAATGAAAAGGGCATCTTCAATTGCAATGGGGGGAATGTTGAGCCTCTTCATATGAGTTGCCCCTTCAACATTGTGGGGGGTAATGGCAGCGTAGAGCTCAACATTGCTTTCATGTAACTTTGAAAGTATTTCATAGGAAGTAGAAGCTACAATGAGGCCTTCACTTTCACGGATAAGCTCATCAATAATGTTTTGATGCTCCTTATTACTTACTAGTTGGGTAAGGCGAGAAAAGCCTGTAGGGGATGAGACAAATACCCACACCTTCCCAATTTCTGTGGTGAGTGTAGCTGATATAATAAAGCCTATCTTATGCTCTTTGGCTACTTCTCTCATATGGTGCATCCCATTGATAGAGTTGATATCAGAAATTGCGATGGTATCAATACCCTCCTCTTTACAGAGTTCGACCCACTTTTCAAAAGAGTGTACCCCATAGAGGAGGGAGTAGTGACTGTAAAGACCAAGACGACTAGCCATAATAGAGTCCACTCGCTGAATGAATAGCACGATTGCCAAATCTATGACGAAGAGAGTCAACAGTGAGCTGTATATGTTTTGTTTTTTCAGCTCTATCTGCTTCAAACAAGACTCCTTGTTCAACATAAGGGGTAAGAGAAGTTGCCCTCACTCCTATTGCTATTATTTCAAGACGACGAAGGAGCCCTTTTTCAATAAGGGGGTCTATGGTGTGGTATAAGTCAGTTTCCCATATGAGTAATTTCTTTGATGTAATGGAGGATGTAGAGATTTTCTTATCTACCCAGTAAATAGTAAGTTCTATTCGGAACGTTCCCAATGAAGAGTTTCTCATTTTGGTCCCAATTTCTATCATAGCTTCCATTATCCCAGCTTTTATTGTTGTTTTACGGTGTGTGCTGTGGGCAAAATCTACATGTGCTTCAATAAACTTTTTTTGAGTAGGTGCACACTCAAAATCATCATCAATTCCTAGTGCCCTGTTACGTAGAGTAATTCCCCCTTTTCCCAATAGCGCAATAGCTTCATCATCACTCAAAGAGGCAATATTTCCAATATAATTCATTCCACTCATTGTTAAGAGATTTTTTGTTGATTGAGATAACCCAGGTAAGAAAGAGATTTCTTGAGATGAAAGAAACTCCTTTTCTTCTCCCTGTGGGATATATGTGATGCCATGAGGGCGTGTTGCTCGGGTTGCTATTTTAGCAACAAGGCGATTTGTTGCAACAGCAATTGCTGGATACAGATTAAGTTCTTCAGTTATCTTTCTTTTAATGTGGGCTCCACTATCTATTGGAGGGCCAAAAAGGCGAACAGTACCCCCCATGTTAAGATAAAGATGCCCCTTACACCCATTTTGAATCGATGGAGTATATTCTGATGCAATCGTATACATAATTTGTTGAGCTTTACTAGAGGCTATTTCATCGGGTTCTTGAACGATGAGATGAGGCACAAGCTGTTTTGCTGATGCAATACTCATTCCCCTCTCTATTCCCTCTTTTCGAGCATGAATTGAAGTACTCAGTATTGTTGCCTTATGTGATGAGCCTTGTGCAATCACAAATGCTTTCTCTCTTAAGGTTTTATCTGTAGCAATGGCAATTGATGAGTAAAACTCTGTGATGTTGATATGAATAATTAATGACTCATCCATAGTTCACCTCAAAAGAAGTTGTGTTAACTCTTTAGCACCACGTACTGCTTGCCCCTTTCGATGATTATTAAAATAGATTAATACTTTTTTACTCCCATCAGCAATTCCTTTAATTCGTGATGCAATTGCTTCAAGTTCTTTTGTACTGTAGAGGTAGTCATAGCGAGAAGCTGCATCAGAGCCCCACCAAGACTCCCCATTTCTTCCATGGAGTCGGATGTATGCAAGATTGGAGGTGTGAACGTCCATCATGGGGGGAGTTCCTTTGATTTGGGGAAGATCTAGGGAAGTGAGCGCGATGTTCCTTGTACTTAATGCTTCAATAGTTCGGCTGTTATACCACTTGCTGTTACGAAACTCTACAGCCACTGGATATGATGAGAATTCCCTTAAAAGGGCATCTAAATAGCGTCTTTGATTTACTTCATAGTGGAAAGAGTAGGGGAATTGAAACAAAATTGCTTCAAGCTTATTTTGTGAACGAAGCACTTCTATCGCCTCTTGAAAAGAGTTGGCACTCTTTTTCCAAGAGTGGACATCTATTGTGTGGGTAAGTGACTCGTGTCCTTTAATAGAGAACCCTAACAAAGGCCCCCCTTGCTCGATCATAGACTCTAGTTGCTTCTTTTCTGGCATTTTATAATAACTAAAATTGAGTTCAACTGTAGAAAATTGAGATGCATATAAAGAGAGAAACTGATCTTGTGAACTTCCTTTGGGGTATACAGGTCCTACCCATTCGGTGTAACTGTATCCTGATGTTCCTATGAGTATTGTTGCCATATAAGGATAATACTATACAAGTGTGTAGTAATCAATAGAAGAAATCAGAACTACCATCATTCCCTTATCTCTTAGATTAGGTAACGATGATGAGTATAAAGAGTCTATTTACCTTATTTTTCATTATTCATATATGCTATCTTCTCACAATTTAATTTTTTTTAATATGTAAACA
>CAYVRR010000063.1:0-11424 GCA_964453215.1 uncultured Spirochaetaceae bacterium
TGAATTATACATATAGATTAAAAGAACCTACTCAAGCTTGGGTAGGTTTTTTTATGTATACATGATAATAATGATTGACTTTTAAAGGTTTCGATTGTAATACTTATACATAAAGAGAGGTACTCAATATGTATAAAAAAATTAACATCATGGTGCTTGTAGTTTTAGTTATGATTGTGTTAGTAGGATGCTCAACGACCCAATATACTCGGGTCTATCCTGTAACTGCTACTGGGACATTTCCAGCTGGAGGAACATACAAAGTTCTAGGAAGGGTCGACTATGTAATGAATCAAGGGAACGCTGGATATATTGCTTTCCTTGAACATGCGAAATCAGTCTACCCCACTACAGACGATGTAGTTAATATTATGGTAGACACGGCAGAGACATTTGAACAAACGAATAGTTTCATGTTCATGCCAACATCTAATAATCTTGTAAGATCTATCTATACAATGAGTGGAATCGCTATTGAGTTTATAAAGTAGTAATTGAGTAAAGGACTCAAAAAGGGCTGGTAATGAATTTTAATTTCATCATCAGCCTTTTTTTTCATCAACAAATTTATTCTTTAATTGTAGATTATCACCAGGAGGAACTTAAACGATAAAGACTATTTGAAAAAAATAGCACCTACCCATATAAACAGATACGTGCTTTACGTTGCCGCCTCTCGGAATTGAACCGAGGACACAAGGATTTTCAGTCCTTTGCTCTACCAACTGAGCTAAGACGGCGCTTTGGATTTTATACCCTTTGTGAGGTGCTATTGTCAACCCTCTTTCAGAATAATATTGATTTTATACCTCTTTCCTTGTTGATAAAGTAGAGTATTGTAATAGGTTTGGTTCTTAAGTGCGAGATGAGAAGAAGATTTAGCGCTTTCTTCTCAGTATACCTTTCACTATTATTACCATGTAAGAAAGGAGGCTCATCCTAAAAAATACTATTTTCTCATCTAAAAAATAACAGAACTAGAGAGTTCCTCTTTGAAAAGTTTGAACGAAAAAGGTTTATCTACTATAGTGAAGATGATGAATGAACACCTTAAGGAGTATTATGAGTCAATCCAAGAAAAATAATGACAATTATTATAACACTTCTCACACTTCATATATTCAAGAAACCATAGATGTAAATCTCTCATTTCTCTACGATCAATTTCTTCAATTAGTAAAGAGTGGAGGGACTATACTCGACGCAGGTTGTGGTAGTGGTAGGGATATGCTCTATTTTAAAGAAGCAGGGTACCAGGTTTCTGGTTTTGACAATTCAATAAAGATGGTAGAGATGGCCCATATATACTCTGGCTGTCCTGTAAAACACCTCGGTTTTGAAGAAATTAATTATGATGATGAGTTTGATGCAATATGGGCGTGTGCTTCCCTACTCCATGTTAAAAGAGAGAACCTCCTAAGTGTGTTCACAGCATTACACAAAGCATTACACACAGGTGGAATTCTTTATTGCTCCTTTAAATCTAGAAATGATGATTTTAGTGATGGAAAAAGAGCATTTACCTGCTTCACCCCATCAAAATTAGAACAATTCATCTTATCTCTTTCTCTTTTTTCAATTGAAAATATCTTTGTTAGTGAAGATGTGAGAGTGAATCGTAAAGGGGAGAAGTGGACAAATGCACTACTTAGGGCACTATAAGGGTCCTCTTTCTAATACTTATCTCTCCAGAATTGAGTACTTTCTCTATATTATTCTCATCTTTTATCTTTAAAGATCCGTCATCCTCAATCGCAATTACATAGGCTGGGTATGAGTTATCGTGCTGGATTACAGTAATAGGAGTATCAAGGAGGCAAGACCTCTCCCTATACTCATCCATAATGGATGGATCGTGCACATCCTGTAATATCTTATGCAGGTGTGTGATGAGAGAGACTGAGAGGTTATTAATAATATCTTCTTCTCTATCTAACAATGTGGTTGCAATATCTTGTAACTCAGGTGGAAATCCCCCTTTTGGTGGAAAAAGGTTGATTCCAATTCCAATCACAATGCTCTCTACTTTTCCACTTTCAAAGTTACTTACCCCCTCAGTGAGAATTCCTGCTACTTTTTTCTCATCTTTTATTAAGTCATTCACCCACTTAATTTCTATGTGTGCATCAACTACTTCTTCAATTGCACGAGAAGTGGCAACAGCGGCGCTACTAGTAATCTTTAGGGCATCTTTAATACTAAGTACTTGAGTGACAATGTAGGAGAAATAGAGCCCTGTATTAAGGGGAGAGTAGAAATTTCTCCCTAACCGTCCCCTCCCTTCGCTTTGAGATGCTGCTATAATAATAGTATCTTGTTGTAGTTTTTGTGTTAATAATCGCTTTGCTTCTTGATTGGTGCTATCAATTGATTGATGTACATGTATATTTACTCTCTCTTTGATCTCTTTTGGTAGTAGTGAAAGAATGCTCTCTTTATGAAGTACATTGCTCTCTTTTATGAGTCGATACCCCAATTTAGATTTTGATTCTATGTTGCATCCACTTTTTCTCAACGAGTCTATCACTTTCCACACAGCAGCTCGTGATATATTGAGCTCTTTAGCAAGAGCCTCCCCTGAAAGGTAATCATGAGTTTCTCTTAGCCTATGGAGAATCTTCTCTTTTGAATTCATTTCTTCTATCCTCATTCTATTGTAAACATATAATATTTAAGAGGTTTACAATACCCCTCATAGTATGGTATGACATCTTTTAGGGGGAATATATGGTTATTCGTAACGTGTTAGGCACCGCATTATTCACAGCTCTTATCATAGTGGGCTCTTTTATTGTGATTCCAGTAGGAATTGTTCCAATTACTCTTCAAACTCTCTTTGTCCTTTTAGCAGGAGCCCTTTCTGGGAAGAAAATAGCTCTTAGTGCAACATCTCTTTATATCGTACTTGGGGTTGTTGGACTACCCGTCTTTAGTGGAGCTACAGGGGGGCTTGCCCACTTTGTGGGTCCAACTGGTGGTTTTCTTATAGGTCTTTTACCGATGGCGGTAGTGAGTGGCTCCTTTAGTGACTTCGCCTATAAGAGGCAATCTAAGAAACAAACTATTGATAAAAATGGGTTAATGATCATAATCGGAGGATTGTTTGTTGCAACAATAGCCATATATGTAGTTGGAATTCCTTATCTTAAACTAAAACTTGGGTTTAGTTGGGGTGAGACACTTCTTCTTGGAGCTCTACCTTTTATTCCAGGAGATATTCTAAAAATAGTAGTTACTGCTTTGTTAACTAATATCTTTTTTATAAAGGTGAGAGAGTTTTTTAAAGAGAGTGATGAATAGTTATGTTAACTGTTGAAAATCTTAACCTCACCTTAGGTGGAGATAAAGAGATATTACATAGAGTAAGTTTTCAAGTTAATAGTGGAGAGACTCTTCTTTTATGTGGGAAAAATGGATCTGGTAAGTCAGTTCTCTTACGGGCCTTAAAAGGATTAATTCCTATAGATGATGGCACCATCTTTTTAGATGGAAAAGAGCTCTCTCGTAAGCCAAAAAAGAGAAATAAAGATATAGCACTCGTATTTCAGGACACTGATACTCAAATAGTGGGGCAAACTGTCTATAAAGATCTAATGTTTGGGTTAGATAATATTGGAATAAAAATTGGTGAAAGTGAGAGAAGAATTGACGAAGTAGCTTCTCTTTTATCAATCTCTCACTTACTACACAACAACCCTATGCACCTTAGTGGTGGGGAAAAAAGAAGAGTAGCCCTTGGGGGAGTTCTTGTCATGAAACCAAGAATTATCTTTTTAGATGAACCATTTGCTAACCTCGATTATCCTGGCATTATTGGGGTTATAGATTCTATTATTGCTCTACAACTTAGTGGGGCTACTATTGTAATAGCTACTCATGAAATAGAAAAAATAGCAGCCCACTGTGACTCGCTTTTAGTACTCGATAAAGGGAAGGTTGTTTCATTTGGAGATGCTAAAGAGAGACTCCATGTAGCAACTCAGTATGGAGTGAGGGTTCCACACAATATTCCATTCGAAGAACTCTCATGGAGAAAGATGTGAACATTTTTCACTACAGGGATAGAGAAACTCCTATCCATACAATGCCTGCCATAACAAAGATATTTCTTACCCTACTCACCTCATCTCTTATCCTCAATAGTTCACTTCTCTTTACTCTGGTGGTAGCTCTCTTTCTATTTCTTATCCTCATCATCATTCGAGTTCCGATCAAAGAGTATAGTAAAGAGGGAATATACTTCTTCTTTATAGTCTCTATTATGAGTATCTCTCGCTTTATTTCAACTAATAGTATTGTAAGCACTATTCAAATATCTTTTGCATTCATTTCGATGATTATGGTAAGCATAATATTGTTGGACACAACACCATTTAATGATATAGCAAGCACTGTTGGATCATTTTTATCACTTTTTTCACCTAAATTAGGCTATCGTATTGCATCAACGATAGAACTCACCCTTCATATGATTCCCCTCTTTTTTGACGCTTCGAGTGAACTTAGAATTGCAAGAAAAGCACGAGGTCAAAAATTGAATCGCCATATCATAGGTCAATTAACTGAATATGTGAGCTCCCTTTTTTCCCACACTTTTATGAAAGTTGAACGACTTGAAATAGCCTTAAAAGCACGGATGTTTGACCCAGATAGGAAAAGGGAGTACATAAAGATAGAAGCAAAAGATGTATTAGTGTTAGTGATTGCTACTTTTTTCATCATCATATTATACTTAGTGCTATGATAAAGAATCCCAATAAAGCTCTTCTTAGAAATTATATAGCGAATGAGCTTAAAAAAATTCCAATGAGAGAAAAAAGTGAACTTTCTGTTAATATTGAAAAGAGGGTTCTGATGCATCCCCATTTTGTATCATCAGATATGTTATTAATTTACTACCCCCTTAGGAGTGAAGTTGACACGAGGTTAATCATTGAGGCAGCATTTTCACTTCACAAAGAGGTAGCCCTTCCTCGTATTGTGGGAAATGAATTAGAGTTTCATATAATTAGTGATGGGTATGAGAAAAATCTTATTAAAAGTTCATTTGGTTCACTAGAGCCCCCCCCACATACTCCTATGCTAAACATAGATCAATACACTGACATACTCTTAGTGGTTCCAGGTGTCGCGTTTTCTTTATCAAAAGAGAGACTTGGACGAGCTAAAGGGTTTTATGATAGGTTTATCAATCGTTATAGGGAATATATGAGTGTTATGGGGATTTGTTTTGATGTACAACTTCTTGATTCAATTATTGTTGAAAGTTGGGATGAAAAGGTTGATTTTATCATTACTGAAAAGAGAGTTATTGCATAGCTTCTTCACTCCACAGCCATGAAAAATAGCGGGAAACAAAGCTTCTCATCGCAATGTCTCCTTTAGCAGAGGCTACTTGGTGAAATGGGTCACATGTGTAGTGTTCATCAAGTGATAACAACTCTTCGCGCACTCGAGGGGAGCGTACTGTTCTTAAGAGTGTGCTGAGTGTTCGTATATATTCAAATTGCTTTGTGGGGCATGAAGCAATAACAAAGAGGAAGTGAACTGGCTTACCATCTTTTGCATGGTATTCAATTCCACATTCACTTAATCCTAGCCCCACTTTTACCTCAGGTAAGTCTTCTATCTTTCCATGAGCGATTGCTATTCCATGACCAATTCCGGTAGTTTCTATGAATTCACGCTGTATAACTGCTTTTTTAAATGTTTCAATATCTGGGAGAGTTGAAAACACTGAGCATTTATCGATCACTTCATAAATTGCAGGCACTTTGTCTGTGCTTTGCACATGACAAATAAGGGTGCCTCTACCTACCTTCTGGGTCACTCAAACCTCCGTCTCCATTAAATAGGAGTGCATAGCTTTTGCAGCTTGTCTCCCTTGTCCCATAGCAAGAATTACTGTGGCAGCTCCAAGTACAATGTCCCCTCCTGCATACACACCTTTCATACTTGTTGCACAAGTTTCTTCATCTACAATTATATTGCCCCATTTATTTACTTCAAGGCCTTTAGTTGTCTTTTCTATAAGAGGATTTGAATCATTTCCAATAGCTATGATGACAGTATCAAAGTCGTGAACTTTTTCACTGCCAGGAATTTCTACTGGCCTTCTTCTACCAGATGAGTCTACTTCTCCTAGTTCACAGGTAATAAGTTCTACTCCCTTAGCCCTTCCCGCTTCATCGGCAACTATTTGTATGGGGGAGTGGAGAAATAAAAACTTTACCCCCTCTTCCATAGCATGAAGAACTTCCTCTTTTCTTGCTGGCATCTCTCCTTGGGTTCTTCTGTAGACTACTGTGACTTCAGCAGAACCAAGTCTAAGGGCGGTACGAGCTGCATCCATAGCAACGTTTCCCCCTCCAAAGACAGCGACCTTTTTAGATCCATATAATGGAGTTCCAGCAACATTTTTCTTATATGCTTTCATGAGATTACTTCGAGTGAGGTATTCATTGGCACTAAAGACTCCAACATAGTTCTCTCCTGGTATCTTTAAAAACCGGGGAAGACCTGCTCCTGTTCCAAGAAATAGGGCATCAAAGCCCTCATCTTCTAGAAGTTCATGCACCTTTTGTGTTCTACCAACAAGGAAGTTTCGTTCGATTTTTACACCCATCTCTTCTAAGACAGCAAACTCACTTTCAACAATGCTCTTTGGGAGTCTAAACTCAGGAATTCCATATACCAACACCCCACCAGCTTTATGTAGGGCTTCAAACATGACAACTTCATGCCCTTTTCTTCTTAAATCAGCTGCAGCTGTCATACCAGCTGGTCCACTTCCAACAATTCCAACTTTTTTCCCAGTAGGAGGATCTATTCGAATTGGTTCACGAGCATTATGCTGTGCTTCCCAGTCGGCAACATAGCGCTCGATACGCCCGATATTGACTGCTTTATCTATATCTTTTAGAGACTTCCCTACCGTACAGGTGAGCTGGCATTGACTCTCTTGTGGACATACTCTTCCACAAATTGCAGGAAGCATTGAGGCTTCTTTAATTATTGCAACTGAAGACGCAAAATCTCCACGAGCTGCGGCATCAATGAAACGGGGAATATCTATACTTACAGGACATCCTTTAATACACGGTGCGTTTTTACATTGTAAGCAACGAAGTGATTCAACTATTACTTGAGATTCAGAGTACCCAAGTGCAACTTCGTTCATATTACAGACTCTATCTGATGCTTTTTGTGTCGGCATCATTTGATCTGGAATTGCTAATCTATCTTTTATTTTTAACGATGAGGGATCAAGGCTAGAGAGGATCTTTTTAGCTTCATTATCTAATTCATCATAACTCAGGTGCGTTTCCATTAGGCATCTCCCTCTTTAATATTCATTCCAATATGACAGCGATGGTGTGCTTCATTCTCTTGTGGTTTAAATGTTCCTAACCTTAAAAGAAGGTTATCCCAATCGACACTGAAGGCATCAAACTCAGGTCCATCTACACAAACAAATTTAGTCTCACCATTAATACTCACTCTACATCCACCACACATTCCAGTACCATCGATCATGATAGTGTTGAGGGATACTACTGTGGGAACATTAAACTCTTTTGTAGTGAGGGTACAAAACTTCATCATCACAGGTGGTCCAATAGCTACAACCATATCAACATCGCCCTTTTGTATAAGCTCTTTCAAGGGTTCAGTAACTAAGGCTTTTCTTCCGTAGGAGCCATCATCTGTTACGACAATAACTTCATCAGCAATATTTCTCATCTCTTGTTCTAAAATGATCAATTCTTTGGTTCGTGCACCCATGATAACAGTTAATTCGTTACCTGCTTTTTTGAGTGCTTGAACAATAGGGTGTAAGGGGGCAACACCTACTCCCCCTCCAACACACACAACTTTTCCAAATTTTTCAATGTGTGTAGGGTGTCCTAATGGTCCTAAAATATTGTCAAAAGCATCTCCAACTTCCAACGTTGCAAAGTGGTGGGTAGCTTCTCCTACTGCCTGGAACACTATTGTAATTGACCCTTTTTCTGGATCTGCATCACTTATTGTAAGGGGAATTCTTTCTGCAAGGTCACCACCATGCTGCAATATTATAAATTGCCCTGCTTTACGACGAGTAGCAATTCTTGGAGCATTAATCTCCATTTGAAATACTTCTTTTGATAGCCTTTTTTTGCTAAGAATTGTAAATTCCATACAACCTCCCCCTTTGTAAGCACATATTCATACAAAAATGAGATCTTACACAAGATGTATGATCTTTTTTTATCAGTACAATAGCACAATCTTACCAAAGTTCTTTCTGTTATACAATGAATGGTACCTTTTTTCCAACCCCTAGAAGGTGTATAATAATTGCAATACTAGTAACGTGTGGTAATGAATGGAGGGTATTGTGATAAAACGTTTAGATGAGATGAAAGTTGATGTAAAGAATATGAGAGGTGGTGTTGGAGAGTGTAAAACAGTGCACCACATAGATCCCAAAGAACTTCCTCATGGGAGACTTTTTAGTACTATTACAATTGAAGAGGGCAATTCGATTGGTTTTCACGAACACATAGGTGAAGTTGAATACTACCTCATCTTAAGTGGAGAAGGTGTGGTGAGTGAAAAAGATGGAGATAAAGTTGTCTCATCTGGTGATATCGTCATTACAGGCAATGGAGAGGGGCATGCTATACGAAATGAGAACAAAGAGCCCCTCGTGTTTATAGCACTTATCCTATTTACTGATTAATATCTCTTGCGTCTCTATGAGAGGGGTTTCGATTACACTAATTTTTGTTTTGTAGATATGTAAATATAATACAATAGCCATGATTATCGAAACTCCTTCAGCAATTAAAAATGCATACCATGTAGATGAGACGTTCCCTGTAAGACTTAGTAGGTACGCTGCAGGGAGAAGCACGACAAGTTGCCTCACAATAGACATCGCCATTGAATACACTCCCTTTCCCAGTGCTTGAAATGAAACACTCAATACAATTGCAATTCCTGCAAAGGGAAAAGCAAAGCTAATGGTTCTTAATGCCTTCACTCCGATAGTGAGCATATCACCTGAAGCATCAAACATCTTTAACAAAGGTATGGGGAAGAATTGAAATGTGAGAGTCCCCACACTCATGATAGAGAGTGCTATAAGGGTGGTAAGTTTAATTGCTGCTGTTATTCTTTTCTTGTTGCGAGCTCCATAATTAAAAGCAACAATACTTATCATTGCAGTGGAAAGCCCAAATATTGGCATAAATATGAAAGATTGTAATCTAAAATAGACACCAAAGACAGCAACAGCTGTTGCACTAAACCCAATTAAAATCGAGTTCATCCCTATACTCATCACAGAACCAATCGATTGCATGATAATAGAAGGAAACCCTACTCTAAATATTCCTCTTATTGTCTCTTTATGGACGCTGAATTTTCTAAAATCAATTTTGATGTCGTGAATCTTTGTAAAGAGGAAAATAAATCCTAAGCCAAGACCACAGAACTGCCCAATAATTGTTGCAATAGCAGCTCCTTTAACTCCCATTGCAGGAAGGCCAAAATAGCCAAAGATGAGAATAGGGTCTAATATGATATTTATAATTGCACCAGTAGCTTGAGTTATCATGGGGTGGATAGTATCCCCTGTACTTTGCATAATTCGCTCTAGTATCAACTGTCCAAAGAGGCCAATAGAAAATACTGTAATAATAAATAAGTATGAATTACCCATTTCAATAATTGTTTTATCGTTCGTGAAGAGTTTAATAAACCAAAAAGGGAGGGTTGCTCCAAAGAGCGCTATGATAGCAGAAATAATGAGAACAAGGAAAAGACCATGCATAGCAACATTACTTGCCAAGTCTGCCCTTTTTTCACCAAGACGACGAGATAAAAGGGCATTTACCCCAATGCTTGTTCCAACTCCAACACTTATCATTATAATTTGAATTGGAAAGGCAAGAGAGACTGCTGTTAAGGCTTTCTCTCCTACACGGGAGATAAAAATTGAGTCAACTATATTATATAGAGCTTGAACCATCATGGAGATCATGATGGGAATTCCCATTGAAAATAGGAGTGAAGAGATCGGTTTTACACCCATCTTGTTTTCTTGTTTGCTTTGCATGAAGTGAATGTATCAATTAAACCATTTACAATCAATAAGGGGGTTCACACCTTTTAGTAAAAAGGTGTGCCCCTATAGAGTATCTATCTTTTTATAAATTAAATGGAACAATCATGTTTGGATCTAATACACGGAATATAAATGATTCTGTGATAAAAAGAGTAACTTCTTTTGTATCGTGTGTTTCATACCCAATAGCAAAATCTTGTCCAACAACAAGTTCTAAATTATCATTATCGTATGGAATGAGAAAAGCGCCTTCAAGTGTAACAGATTGTATTACTTTACCCTTGATGAGTCTTTCAATTCTTTCTACAAGGGGAATTCCTTGCACTTCTTTACTCATAGCAAGGTAGACTTTTGGTCCTACAATAAGGGCATATGGGGAATCCACACTCTCCTCTTGTAAAAGGAGTACTCCCTTAGTAATAGCTTCCATTATTTCACTTGCACTTGATCCTAATTGAATTGACTTATGAGCTGCAGCTTCTTTAAGTCCTACAATGGCACCTGCTTTAAATCCATTATAAATTGCATTTTCTTCAAAATCAGCTATCTTTTCTACAGCAGACTCGAGGCTACTTAAATCAATATCTCTTGCACCTCTGTTAAGGTTATCCATTTCCCATCTATTCAGAGAAAAACGCACTCGTGCCTCTGTGAGGGGAGTTGAGCGGTATACACCTGTTTTAACATCTCCACTATCTTCAACGATATCGAGTCGTCCTTCTGTAACGCTTGTGTAGTTCCATCCCATAGGGCCAACGACACGAACAGCTTTTCTTCCAGCTAAGCGATTTCTTAAAATCTCACTAGCTCTTTGTTCAATTTCTTGCCACACTTTAGAAGTTAAAGGAGCAAGTTCTTTTTTTAGCATATCCATATATTCATCTCCTTTTACATGTTGTCTTTGAGGCTTCCAATAGAGAGTGAGGATGATGAGGTATTACCTGATACTTCTCCCTCTTCTGCTTCAATTAAAGAACCTTCTGTGAATAAAAATGTTTTAAGTTCTTTGTCCCATGCATCCATGTTTCGTCTCAACCATTCAAGTGTCATGGCAGCGTGTTCAATTTCTTCATCTCGGTTGTGAGCCATTATATCTTTTAAGGATTGATCTTTACTTGTAGCAACTCGCTGGTTATACCAATCGACTGCTTCGAGTTCTTCTCTCAATGATGTAATTGCTCTTGAAATATCCCTTGTTTTTTCATCTAGGGCTTCATAAGGTTCACTATAGGCCATATTTCCTCCTCAGTTTTATAAAAACTTATAGTACTATGAGTTAAGTATACTAATATTTATCCTATTCGAACAGG
>CAYVRR010000064.1:0-11323 GCA_964453215.1 uncultured Spirochaetaceae bacterium
TGTAGTTGATAAAAGGGCATCTCTTATCTCTCTCACTCAAATGGGAAGAGATTTGATGGATTCTATATTCCTTGATCATGTTAATAATGTAAGTAATATTTTTAATGTACTTACTACTCAAGAGAAGTATACCCTTATAGGTTTATTGAAGAAACTTGGCTCTTATACGTAAAGAGCAAGAAATAATTATGATACTTTTTTTAACATAGGTATTATACAAAATATGAATACAAATAGGAGAGAGAAGAATGGCTGACGTGAAATTAGCAGTAATTTTTTACAGCATGGGAGGATCAAACTTCCAGCTAGCATCTTGGGCAGCAGAGGCTGCAAAAGAAGTTGGAGCAGATGTGAGGGTCTTAAAAGTGCCAGAACTTGCACCTCAATCAAGGATTGATGCAAATCCACTCTGGAAAGCAACTGTGGAAGCAACCAAAGATGTTCCAGTAGCAACTGCCGCTGACATAGAGTGGGCTGATGCAATTATTTTCAGCACACCCACAAGATTTGGTGTTATGGCATCTCAAATGAAAGATTTCATTGATGGAATGGGAGGACTTTGGGCTCAAGGTAAAACTGTGAATAAGGTAGTTAGTGCGATGAGTTCTGCTCAAAACCCACATGGTGGACAAGAGGCAACACTTTTATCACTCTATACAACTATGTATCATTGGAGTGCAATTGTAGTAACTCCAGGGTATAGTGACCCTGTTATATTTGGCGCTGGGGGAAACCCTTACGGCACCACTGTTACTATAGGTCAAGATGGAAAAATGGTTGAAGATGTAGAGCAAGCAGTGAAACACCAAGCAAAACGAACTCTCTCTGTAACAAAAGCTTTTAAACAAGGAAGCTAACATGCCATAAGCGAGCATTAAGTAAAAGAGGGGCTTTTAGGCCTCTCTTTTTCTTACTCTCTTTCAATTATTTTGTTTTATGAATAATAGAATACTTTTTACCACTTTAATTAAGTGTTGTATCACTGGTGAGTCTATATTCCCTCATCTTTCCTGCATAGAATCCTTTTTTATCATCTGGTAATAGAGCTGCAAGACGGAGCATGATTTCATCATTTAACTCACTTCTTGTTGCACCGTCCATACGTCCAGATTTTTGCACTATTTCAAAAGGGGTGCCAACTTTAATAAGAAGGGGTGTTCTTTTAAGTTTCTTTAGATTCTTCTTCACATCATTAAATCCCAAAGTGACTACAGGGATAAGGGGAACTTGTGCTTTATATGCTATAAAGGCAACTCCTGCCTTCCCTTCTTGTAAGGAACCTTCTTTATTTCGTGTCCCCTCAGGCGCCATAGCTAATATCTTCCCTTCTTTAAGCACCTTGAAGCAGGTTTCCATAGTTTCTCGAGACATATTATCTCTATCCACTTTAATAGAGTGCCATGCATTCATAACGGTGCGAGTAAACCAATGATCCCACAACTCTTTTTTAGCCATAGCAAGTATGTTACTTGGTTGCATAAATACGTACATGAGAGGTCCATCAAATACTGAGGTGTGGTTAGCGAGCAATAAAAGGGGTCCAGTTTTAGGGATTTTATCAAATTCACTTGCATCAAACTTATACACAATTCGAAGGAGGAATCTAAATGTAGCATTCATTATTCTTGTCGATATTTTCATGTCATCACTATAGTAATTATTTTTACTGTGGTAAAGAGAAAAAAAGGAAACTATTATCTAATCGCGATTTCTATTTCGTCTTATGAGGGATAATCCACCAAAACCACTAATAATTGCCATATAAAACCCAGCATCATACCACCAGCCACTATTATATGGTGAATAGATTCTTACTCCATCAATGAATAGACTAATAATGAGTGCAAATGGAGCTGTCCAGCCATGCCAAATTCCTAAAAGAAATCCAGCAGGCTTTTGTGTTATTATAAACTCATCTGTAGCAAGACAAGAATTTAATAACAATACAAGAGAAATGAGGATTGTGAACAAGATGATCTTTTTCATGTTACCTGTTTCCTTTATGCCATGAGGACAAGAGAGAGAGCCATTACTGCCATTCCCGCTATAACCCCTCCAATTGCAATATGGTGTTCTCCATACTCTTCAGCTGTTGGAAGGAGTTCATCTAATGAAATATAGACCATAATTCCAGCAACAGAAGCAAATACAATACCAAATGTTACATCATTAAAATATTCTCTTAAGAGGAAGTAGCCAATGAGTGCACCAATTGGTTCACTCACTCCAGAAAGTAATGAGAGCCAGAATGCTTTCTTTTTGCTCTTTGTGGCATAATATATTGGAGCTGAAACAGCAACTCCTTCTGGAATGTTGTGAATTGCTATAGCAATTGCAATGCTGATACCAAGAGCTGGGTCAGCAAGAGCTGCCATGAATGTTGCTAATCCTTCGGGAAAGTTATGAATGCCAATAGCAAGAGCACTGAATAGGCCCATTCTCATTAATTTCTTATCATTATGCCCCTCTTTTTCTATAGCTTCTTCAGGGTTAAAGTGCATTTCATGAGGGTTTTCATAATTAGGAATAAGCTTATCGATGAGTGCTATGATTGCAATACCTGCAAAGAATGCACCAAGAGTGGCCCAGTATCCTGGCTTTGCTCCTAAAGCTCCTGTAAGTGAATCTTTTGCTTTCACAAAGATTTCAATCATAGAGACATATAACATCACTCCAGCTGAAAATCCTAAAGAGGCAGCAAGGAACTTTGGATTGAACTCTTTTGAAAAGAAGGACATTAAAGAGCCAACACCTGTGGCAAGGCCTGCAAAAATAGTGAGGCCAAAAGCAAACATTACATTATTAATTTCCATGCACATAGTGTATAAAGAAATGAATACTTTTAGCAATCTGTTCTGATAGGTATTTACCTATAATTGTGTGATTTTTACCACTTGCCGTCCCTATTTTTCGTGAGTATCTTATAATGTGAACTGTCGTGTAAGAACAATATCTTACAAAGGAGAATGGTATGTATAAAGCGCATGAAAAAAGGTATGAAACGATGAAGTATAAAAGGGTGGGTAGTAGTGGTCTGCGCCTTCCTTTAGTATCTTTAGGACTTTGGCACAATTTTGGAGGTACCACTTCACTCGAGAATGCGAGAGAGATGATTCACACTGCTTTCGATGCAGGTGTTACTCACTTCGACTTAGCAAATAACTATGGGCCACCTCCTGGGTCAGCTGAAACTAATTTTGGTAAAATTCTTAGTGAAGATTTAAAGAGCTATCGAGATGAATTAATTATATCAACAAAAGCTGGGTATCTTATGTATCCAGGCCCTTATGGGGAGTGGGGGAGCAGAAAGTATTTACTCGCTTCTCTTGATCAGTCCTTAGAAAGGATGGGCCTTGAATATGTAGATATTTTCTATTCTCATAGGTTTGATCCTGACACTCCACTAGAAGAGACGATGGGAGCCCTTGCTCAAGCTTATCATAGTGGAAAGGCTCTTTATGTGGGAATTTCTTCCTATTCAGCTCAAAAAACTGCTGAAGCATATGAAATTCTACAAGATATGGGAGTTCCCCTTCTTATTCATCAACCATCCTATAGCATGATAAATAGGTGGGTGGAGCCGGAACTCCTTCCAACTCTTAAGAAGCTAGGAGTTGGAACAATCTGCTTCTCCCCACTCGCACAAGGGATGCTAAGTGATAAATATTTGAATGGAATTCCAAAAGAGAGTAGGGCAGCTAGTGGAGCAACTTCATTAACTTCAAAGATGATTACAAAAGAGAATTTAGAGAGAATCACTGCCCTAAACAATATTGCTAAAAGAAGAGGTCAATCCCTTGCACAAATGGCCTTAGCTTGGGTATTAAGGCGAGAAGAGGTAACAAGTGTTCTTATTGGAGCTTCATCTGCTGATCAAATTAAAGAAAATATTGCCACTCTTAATAATCTCCCCTTTAGTGATGATGAATTAAAAGAGATAGACTCATATGCGGTAGATGGCAATATTAATATTTGGGCACCTTCTAGTAATCATAAATAGTATATATTAACAAAGATAGTAGATTAAAAAACGATACAGAAGCAGGATTTTTCCTGCTTCTTGTTTATTCAACCTTTTTATCTTTATTTAGAACTCTCTACGATATGTTGTACATGAGCAAATTCTGCTATGATTTTCTTATCTGTTTGAGGTCTGATATGAGAAACAATAATCATAGTAATAAAGTTGAAAATAAATCCTGGAACTATTTCATACATATATGAGCCAAGTCCTATTTGTTTCCAAATTACTACTGTGACAGCCCCCACTAACATCCCACTTAGAGCTGATTGCCAGGTGCTCTTTTTACTAAAGAGAGCCATGAGTATTACTGGACCAAAGGCGGCACCGAAACCTCCCCATGCGTATGAGACAAGCCCGAGGATGCTACTAGATGGGTTCATTGCTAATAGAGCTGCTATGATAGCTATTGCTACTACACTTAATCTACTTATCCAAATAAGTTCTTTTTGAGAGGCATCTTTTTTAATAACTTTTTGATAAAAGTCTTCAGTTAGAGCACTAGAAGAGACTAGGAGCTGAGAGTCTATTGTTGACATAATAGCTGATAGCACTGCCGCAAGGAGAACTCCCCCTATCCAGGGTGAGAATGTATCACCAATCATATAGATGAAAACTTTTTCAGCGTCCCCTCCTGGTGCACTTTCATACAGTGCAATTCCAACAAGTCCAACAAGAATAGCACCACTAAGGGAGATAAATACCCAAATTGTTGCAATCAATGTAGTTTTGGGAAGGTCTTTAATTCGCTTAATACTCATAAAACGGATAATAATATGTGGTTGTCCAAAATACCCTAATCCCCAAGCAAGGGTAGAAATGATAGCAACAATGCCCATTATCCCTTCAGTTGGAATAAGAGAAAATGATATACCTTTAGCATGTGATGCAAGTGAAATAGCTTCACTTCCCCCTACATTGAAAAATGCCAAAAGGGGAACGATTACTATTGCAACAATCATTAAACTTCCTTGGAAGAGGTCTGTCCAACATACAGCCATGAACCCACCAAGAAATGTATATACTACAATTACTAAAGCTCCAATAAGAATTGCAAGTTGATAAGAGATGCCAAACATTGATTCAAAAAGTTTACCTGCTCCTGCCATACCACTTGATGCGTAGATAGCAAAGAAAAGGAGGGTAATAACTGCACTAATAATTCGTAACAGACCTGTTGGATCTCTATACCTATTTTCTAGAAATGATGAAATTGTGAGCGAGGAAGTTTTCTCTGTATATATTCTTAGGCGCGGAGCAACGAGCAACCAGTTCACTACAGTTCCTATGAATAGGCCAATAGCAATCCAGCTTTGACTTATTCCATAGAGGTAGACAGCTCCAGGTAAGCCCATTAGTAGCCACCCACTCATATCACTTGCTTGAGCAGAAAGGGCAGTTACCCACTTTCCCATTCCTCTTCCACCAAGAAGATAATCTTCAATATTATTGGTCCTTTTGTAGAAAAAAAGGCCAACTGCCATAAGAAAAATAAGATAAATAACAAATGTAATAATTGTTGCACCAAGAGCCATAATTCATCCTTTTAAAGAAGTTTTTGCTTTGTAGCATAAACTAATGAGTAAAGGAATGCAAGAAAAGTAGGGTTTTTATTATTTTCGTTGCTTGTGGATTGAAAAAACTCATATAGATAAAAATATAACCATGGTAGAATAAAGAGTGCATCGAGGATAACTATGATATCTATACACCAGTTGATGCGCCAAAGGTGGAGATGGGTATGAAAACTGTAAAAGTAGCAATTGTTGGTGGTGGATGGTTTGCCCATTACCACTTGATGAACTTATTAAAGATGGAAGAGGTTGAAGTAATTGCTATGGCAACGAGGAGAGTTGAAACATTAGATGATGTGAAAGAGAAGATTCCTCATGCTCATCTTTATTCATCTTTTCACACGTTGATTGAAAATGAACCTGACTTAGATGCAATTGTGGTAGCTCTTCCCCCTCATGCTCATGATTCTATTGAAATCATTGCTGCAAAGAGGGGCATTCATCTCTATGTCGAAAAACCTCTTGGTGTTGACCTTGAATCTGTGAGTGAGACAAATAGGGTGATAAAAGAAGCAGGGATTATTTGTTCAGTAGGGTATCAAACGAGGTATAACACTGTATTACAAAGGATTAAAGATGAGCTAATTACTCTTAAGGTTGGATCTGCTCATGGTATTTGGAATGGAACTATGCCACCACCCATGTGGTGGAGAGATAAAGGTTCTTCTGGTGGTCAGTTACATGAACAGGCAACTCATATTGTTGATGTGTTTCGTTTTCTCTTTGGTGAAATCGTTTCAGTCTACTCAACTGGCTCTATGAGTTTAATGGACCACATTCCCCATTTTAACACAGAAGATGTGAGTATGAGTATCTATACGTTTTCTTCAGGTCTTATTGCAAGTATTCAGTGTGGATGTTTTGTTGATGAAGAAAAAGGTGTTTCAACCATAGGGTTCTCTATATATACAGATGGCGCCACAATCGAGTATGAGTGGGATAAAAAAGCTACAATTCGCTCACTAAAAAATGAAAAGAGCTATCTTTTTGGTAACACATTCCACTTTACAGCGCTTCATGCTTTTATTCAGGCAATAATTCAGAACGATAAATCTCTTGTGTTATCTAATTATGAAGATGCGTACAACACGTTTCAAGCAACCTATGCAGCAAATCTTTCTATGAAAGAAAAAAGGGTGGTATTCTTGAATGAGTTGTAATAATTTATCATCTCTTTTGTTCTTTTGATAACAAAGAGGTATAAATCTATCATTGCTAAGTAGCTTTTTGTGAGCTATTATGTCCCCTAAGAGGTACATATGAAAATCTATATGCGAATAAATTCTCAATTTGGACCTGTTCTCAAGAATTTGAGGGAAGAAAAAAGTCTTACTCAAAAAGAAGCAGCTGAAATTGCAGGAATAGATCCTAAGACTGTTTCTTCTCTTGAAAGTGGAAATCTTAAGTGCACATTAGAAAGTTATATGAAATTATTACATGCATACCAATATGTTCATATGATTGAACCCACATAAAAATGCCAGCTCCTTATCTTAGAAGGAAGCTGGCTGTATAAAACACACTTTTTAAGAAAAAATGAGAGGGGCAAAGATGTTCCAATAGCCCATTACAAAAACTAATAATACTAATAGTGGAAGTACGTAGGTAACATAGGTTCTAGCCCATGCTGGGAATTTAATTCCTTTTCCTGTATCTGCTTCTTTAATAAATGCATTCCATCCCCACCCTTTTTTAGAACAACAAAAGAGTAAAAATACTAATGATCCAAGTGGGAGGAGAGTTGAGCTCACAATAAAGTCTTCTAAGTCGAGCACTCCTGTTCCAGGACCTAAGGGTTGGAAGTTAGAAAGGAGGTTAAATCCAAGAATACATGGCATAGAGAGTATAATGATGAGTACTATGTTAATAGCAACTGCTTTTTTTCGTGACCAATTATGTACATCTATCCAATAGCTTACAATGTTTTCAAATACAGCGACGAGTGTAGAGAGGGCTGCAAAACTCATGAATACGAAAAATAGTGTGCCCCAAATTCTTCCACCTTGCATTGCATTGAAGATGTTAGGAAGTGTGATAAATATTAAAGAAGGGCCAGCATCTGGCGCTACATTAAAAGCAAAGGATGCTGGAAAGATTATCAGTCCACTCATAATGGCAACAAAAGTATCAAGTGCAACAACGTTCATCGATTCACCAGTGAGGCGTCGTTCTTTACCAATATAACTACCAAATATTGCCATGCTACCAATACCGATGCTGAGGGTGAAAAATGCTTGTCCCATAGCAGCATAAATTGCATTCCAAATTCCAGATTCTGCCAAACGGGAGAAGTTAGGAAGTAGGTAGAATTTTAATCCCTCACTTGCTCCAGGGAGCGTAACTGATTTTATGACTAATAGGAGCATGACAGCTAAAAGAGCACTCATCATATATTTCGTGATCTTTTCTACCCCCCTTTGTAATCCTAAGGCACAAATACCTAAGCCTAATACTGTAGCAACGATCATCCAAATTGTCATTGTAAGGGGGCTATTAAGAAGATTTCCAAAATAGGAGCCAACTTGTTCTGGATTCAATGAAGTTAAATCCCCTTTTGCCATTGCTGCAAAGTATGCGAATATCCACCCACTTACTGTTGTGTAAAACATCATTAATACGTAGTTTCCACCAATCGCGATAGGGCCATATCGATGCCAAGAGGTGCCTTTAGGTTGAAGTGTTTTAAAGGCAAGTCCAACGTTTTGTTTGCTTGCTCTTCCTACAGCAAATTCCATTACCATGATAGGTAATCCAAAAATCAATAAAAACAGGATATACAGGAGAACAAATGCTGCTCCACCAAATTTTCCTGTTATAAATGGAAATCTCCATACATTACCCAATCCAATTGCGCATCCTGCGGACAAAAAAATGAAACCTATGCGGCTTCGTAGTAATTCTCTCTCTTGTGGCATTCTATCCCCCTAAAATAATGTAAAAGCAACTTTGCCATATTTGTGTACTTCACGACAATAGCATGATTTTAGAGGGATTGCACCGATTATTTTACAAATTGGGAATAAAAGATAAAAATTTACTTAATTTTATCATGAGGTAATAATAGAAATGATTGGATAAAAGTTGTTTTATAAAAATATATGGTAATACCATGAGAGGCCTTATTCATCGGTGTGATGCTAATGGGGCCTCTCTAAGTTCTCATATTATTACAAATTATAGGTAATGTCTCATTCCTACTGTCATGAGGACGTAGCTACCTGAAAAGTCTGAGTTTGGATTAGATGTATTATTAGGTAAGAGGAATGTGGTGCCACCACCAAACTCACTAAAGAATGCATTATTTTCTACAAAGCGAAACTCAAATCCAGCACCCCCTCCAATTTCTAGTATAAAGGGGGGATCAAATAATGAATGGTTTTTATCGTACGCAAATCCCCCTTCTACTCGAGCAAAGCCGTAGGTTTTGTAGGTTGATTCATATAAGGAGGCAAAGACAATTTTATTTGAAAGGGCGATAAAGTGTCCTTTTACACTTACATCATTTCCTAGATAGAGATTTAGGGCTGCATGATGCTGAAGTTGGAATGATTCATTTTCATAGAATATATAACCCAACTCAACTCCTCCCCCCCCTTTTCTACTCTCTAGGGTTGCATATGTTGCAATTGTGATAGCTGAAAGGGATGTGGTAATTCCTAATAATAGGATGAAGAGAACTATTCTTTTCTTAATCTGTGTATTCATAATAGTAGCTACGATACTGTAGATTCTTTTCAAAGGCAATATGTAGTTTTTATGGGTTGACAAATATTGTGCTCAATAGTATTGTGTACAATATAAATAATGAAGGAGTTAATTATGAGTTTTTATGATTTTAAAGTGAAAGCAGCTGATGGGAGTGATTATGATTTTAATCAATTAAAAGGGAAGCCTGTCCTTATCGTGAATACTGCAAGTAAATGTGGGTTTACTCCCCAGTACAAAGGTTTAGAAGAGCTTCACCAATCCTATGGTGATAAAGGGTTAGTAGTATTGGGATTCCCTTGTGACCAATTTGCTCATCAAGAGCCTGGTAGTGATAGTGATATCCAAGAGTTTTGTAGTTTGAATTATGGGGTAACATTTCCTATTATGTCTAAAATTAATGTGAATGGAAAAGATGCTTCTCCCGTATTTAAGTGGTTGAAAGAAGAGGCTAAAGGGTTATTGGGTTCTAGTATTAAATGGAACTTCACAAAATTTCTCATTTCAAAAGATGGTACATTAGTACAACGGTTTGCTCCAAAGGTTGAGCCAAAAGATTTAGTTAAAGATATTGAGAAGGTTTTATGAGTGATTATCCTGAACTCATATTAGAGAATCAGCTCTGTTTTAGGATATATACTTTGCAAAGGAAGGTGATGGCCCTCTATAAGCCTTACTTAGAGGAACTGGGCATCACCTATTTGCAGTACATCACACTCATGGTGTTATGGGAAGATGGGAAGCAGAGGGTGAGTGATATATGTGAAAAAACAGGAATTGATGTAGGAACTATTTCACCTATGTTAAAGAGGATGGAAAAGAATAATCTTCTAACGAGGGTAAGAGATGAAGTGGATGAGAGGATTGTAACTATTTCTCTCACCCAAAAAGGTGATGAGTTGAAAGAGAGAGCCCGGATGATTCCACAGAGCCTTATTTCTTGTTTTAATGGTGACTCTAATAATATTGATGCACAAAAGGTTGCCAGTATTGCCCATTTGTTTGACTCACTTATTGATTCACTAGAGGTATGTGACAAATAATTGATTTTTGTATCCTATTTTATGTATCTATGTGGTAAAGTATAGATAATAATAGTTTAAGGAGTTTATGTATGTCACACAAAGTTAACAAACAAATAACAGTGTTCCTTTTGGCTTCCCTAGTCATTGCGCTTTTTTCTACCTCTCCTCTCTTTAGTGCAACTTCTTCTAGTGGTAATGTGAAATTAATTACTTCCACAAGCCCTGAGGCTAAAATTGAAGTTGGTTACAATGTCTCATTCCCATTTTTGCAAGGGGACTCGATGCTCACAAGTGGCAATAATGTTAAGATAAAGAGCATTTTAGGTGTTTCACCCATAGCAGTAACAGCACAAGTTGATGCTATTCTTACTCCTTTAGCAATCATGGAAGTAAATCTTGGTATTGCAGCTGGAACTGGTTGGGATTTTAATGCTCTGGGACTTGATCTTCAAGGGATAAGACTTGGTACTACTAGGGATCCTAAACCTGTAGATAGCGACCAACTTGGTGGCGCCTATTTAAAAGGTAGAGTAGGGGCTGCTCTTCAGTTTGACACTGGTGTATTGTTAGAGGGTCCTTGGAAGAGCATTTTAATGAGAACGTATCATGAATTAAACTACCAGTACTACACAGGTGCTACGAGTAGTGAGTGGTGGGAGTATGAAAATGGCGGTGTAAAAGAGAATGCGTTTAACTATAAGGGAGAGTATGTGGTTGGATATAATATGCCAATTATTGTAAATACTGTTGGCCTTATGTTAGAGCACACTATTAATAGTGTTTTTACTGCTGCTAATACCACTTCTGATTTTGTTCTTGGGTTGATTACTAATGTAGAGTTCTTTGATGGTTTAAATCTTACACTCATCCCACAGGTAAATCTTAATAGCGGAATCAAATGGAAAAGGTTGGTCCTAATGGTAAATTATTCGTTCTAATCTTGTTTTTATTGAATGAAGATACTGTAGTAGCTAACGTGTTATTGCAGTATCTTTTTT
>CAYVRR010000065.1:0-11305 GCA_964453215.1 uncultured Spirochaetaceae bacterium
ATTATTATCCCAATACAATATGAGAAGAATCATTTTAGGGTGATGTGGTCTTTCCTGTAATATAATAAGATGTATCTTTTCACACCCATCACATCATCTCTAGGGTGAATGAACTACGGATAGTTATTTTTGTACATCTGATATACTATGAGATGATTAATAATTGTACAGGAGAATATCTATTATGAACAACATTCGAGCAGTCGCATTTGATTACGGAGGGGTTTTAGCCGCTTTTATTAGCAAAGAGAGTGTTGCTAAGATGGCTGAGTTTGCTAAGGTAGATTACCCCTCATTTAATACAAGTATGTGGAAGTTTAGAAATGAACTTGATTCAGGTGAATACAATAATACCCAGTATTGGACAGCTGTCTTAGATGAGTGTAACTCCCCTATAGAAAAAGAAGCTCATATTGACACATTAGTAGAAATGGACCTTGATGGTTTTTCAATGATGAATAAAAACATGCTCTCTTGGGCAAAAGAATTGAAGCTAAGTGGCATTACAACCCTTATCATTTCAAATATGGCAACATCTACATATGAAGCGCTGATGGTAAAACATGAGTGGATGAACTATTTTGATGAAGTTGTTATCTCAGGAATTATACATATTAACAAACCAGATAGCAGAATATTCAATCTTGCAGTTGAACGAGCTCAAGTACACGCTCATGAAATGCTCTTTATTGATGATGTTGCTCACAATGTAGAGGGGGCGAAAAAGGCGGGCCTTCAAGCGCTTCACTTTACAACCACCACCAACTTAGCGAAAGATGTGGAAACACAATTTTCAAACCTTCCCCTTAAAGGATTACTCTCTTAAAAATAAACAATCTGCATACCATAGAGAATTGGAGGCAATTATCTTGCCTCCTATATTGAAAGATTAGACAATATCTACTTTACCCTTTCCTAATACATTCATTAGCAATAATGCTAATCCTGTAGCAATTAATAGTATTGTCGCTAAAGCTGCAGCAGGGCCAAAGTAGCCCCCTAAAATCCAAGCATAAATCCTAATTGGCATCGTCACAGTGTTTCCCACATACAGGAGAATAGAAGCTGATAACTCATTAATTGAAGTAATCCAACTCATCACAGCACCACTAATAACACCTGGCATCATTAAAGGAAGGGCAATTTTTCTAAAAGCTCGAGATGGAGGTGCCCCTAAACTAATTCCAGCATCTTCTAAATCAGGATCTATCTGCTGTAAAATAGAGGCAGCAGA
Organism: uncultured Spirochaetaceae bacterium; assembly: GCA_964453215.1. GTDB lineage: Bacteria > Spirochaetota > Spirochaetia > Sphaerochaetales > Sphaerochaetaceae > SABI01. The sequence continues at coordinate 1,235 of CAYVRR010000065.1, forward strand.
TCTCACTGAATAGGGTAAGCGCCTAATAAAGTATGCAATAATTATAATAGCCCATGTTCCATACAGAATAATTGGAGGTTGATTAAATGCAACAATTAATCCAATACCCATAACAGTACCAGGGATAATATATGGCGTCATAAGGAGCGTATCTAATATTTTGTTTGCTGTATTTTGACGCCTGGTGACAATAAAACCTAGCAATGTTCCAAGAAGTACAATGAGAACAACAGCAACAATAGAGAACCAGAAGCTATTTGCGATAGCAAGAGGAACTTCTCTACTCACTTGCCTAAAACTATCTAATCCAAATCCTTCAGTAAATACAGGTCCACTCGTATTTTTAAAAGCAAAGACAATAACAACTACCATGGGAGAAGTACTAAGAAAGACAATGAAGTAAGAAACAAAATGAGCTAATACATTTTTTATTCCATGTAATTTAACAATTGTTGGTTTATATAAAAGAATACTTGTATACTTTCTTCGTTTAGCTGCATAGCGTTGTATAAATATTGCAATACTCGCAACAAAAACAAGAATTAGACTAATAGTAGAAGCCATAGCAGGTCTCTTTGCAATCTCACTTGTATACATATTATAGGCCATTGTTGGAAGAACTCTAAACCTTCCTCCAATAATTTGAGGTGTTCCAAAGTTTGCTAATGAGAGCATAAATGCTAGTAGAGCACCAGATGTGATCGAAGGGATTACCAAAGGAATAGTAATTTTATAAAATCTTCTAAATGGAGTTGTTCCAATGTTACTTGCAGCCTCTTCTAATGAGCGATCTATTGTATTAAGACCATTTACTGTTAGTAAAAATACAAAAGGATAATATTGTAATGAATAAACAAGAATTATCCCAAAAGCTCCATAAATTGAGGGCATATTTATCCCAATTAAAGTAAAAAAGTCTCTTACAAACCCATTACGTCCAAGCATCACAATCCAAGCATAAGCTCCTAAGAATGGGGGAGTAAGTAGGGCAAGAGTTGCTAAGCTACTTAACACAGGAGTGCCAAAAATCTTATAACGAGTAGTAAAAAAGGCTAAAGGGACACCAAGAATTATTGCCCCTAACGTCCCCCCTACAGAAACTATAATACTATTGAGAAGCGTCTTTAAATAATAGGGAGTTTTAAAGAATGTAATATAATTCCCTATCCCAACTTTTTCAGTATCAAGGTCAATAAAACTTTGGATAACAATATTAAAAAGGGGATAAAGAACTAATAATATCATGACTAAAAAACCGATGATGGTAATTAAAGTCCAAAAGCCATGTTGACGAATCCAATTGAGCATACGACTATTCTCCCTTGGTGTTACGAATCCTTTCACCATTATCCTTTCTGAAAAACAGAAGCTTATCTTTCTCTACATAGAACTCGATCGTTTCATGTTCATCTAAAATATCATGCTGTTCAGAAACTTCACTATGCACTGTTAATATATGTCCATCTCCTACTACAATACGATAAATCACCCCACTGCCAATAAACAGTGCCTTGCTGACTTTGCCAATGAAATGAACTGAGTTTGGATGAGACTCTTCACGATGCAACACTATCTTAGCATCTGTTGGGCGAAAACATACCTTACACTCCTCTGCCTTTGCTCCTGATGGGAATGTAATAGAGAGTTCTTTAGGAAATTTACTCGCACTTAATGCTTCTTCACCAAGAAGTTTGTTCATGCTACCAACGAAGGATGAGACAAATTCATTGACAGGATTTCGATAAATTTCCCAAGGAGTACCCACTTGTTGAACAACACCTAGATTCATTACAGCTATTCTATCTGAAATAACAAGTGCCTCTTCCTGATCATGTGTTACATAGATTGCAGTAGTTCCTAAACGGCGTTGTATATCAAGAATTTCTTCTCTCATGTTAAGGCGTAGTTTTGCATCAAGGTTAGATAACGGTTCATCCATTAAGAGCAAACGGGGAGCAATAACAAGAGCTCTTGCGAGCCCAACACGTTGTTGTTGGCCACCAGATAATTTATCGGGAGTCCTTTTCTCATACCCTGTCATTTGCACCATTTCTAAGACTTCTGCTACACGAGTAGCAATCTCATCTTTAGGGACTTTACGGTTTTCTAACCCAAAAGCAACGTTTTGCTCAACACTCATGTGGGGAAATACTGCATAGTTTTGAAACACCATACCAATATCTCTCATATGGGGAGGAACGTTATCGATGAGCTCACCTGCAACTTTAATATGACCGCTATCTTGTCGATAAAAGCCAGCGATGATTCGTAGTAACGTAGTTTTGCCACATCCACTAGGACCGAGTAATGTAAAAAACTCTCCATCTTTTATTGTAATGTTTACATTTTGGAGAGCCTTAACACCTGGGAAATTTTTACTTACATTCTCAATTTGAACATACATACCAGCCAAACTCCATATTTGAGTAAAATAATACTATACACCACACAACTCATATAGAAATCATGTGGTGTATGTTATAAAAACAAGTCAATTCAATACTATAAACCTAATTTCATGACTAAATCAGAGAACTGTTTAAGATACGCGTCACGATTGTCTGCAGACCAGCCAAAGTCATAATCGACAGTTTTTATAGTAGAGAGTGAAGGAAGACCAGCTGGACTTTTTGCCCCCTTGTGTACAGGACGACGACCCATTTTTTCAACAAGGAAGTTCTGTACTTCAGTAGAAGTTGCCCAATCTAAGAACATTTCTGCTCCCTGTGGATTTGGTGCACCTTTAATTTTTGCAACACCGTCGGGAGCTGCAACAACTCCATCTTTTGGATAGACTATCTTAACAGGACCACCGCCAGCTACATAACGTTGAGCATTATCTTCAAGTGTTACACCAACTGCATATTCACCATCATTAACAACTCGAGGAACAGCTCCTGAGCTACCTGAGAGGAAGATGTCTTTCATGATGCTTTCAAATACTTCCCACCCTTTCTCTTCACCATAAATGGTTAAGACGTTAGCAAGTTGCATATATGCAGAACCTGATTGTGTTGGGTTAGCCATGATGAGACCTTTTTTGACTTTAGCAAGGTCTACCCAAGATTGAGGAAATTCAGACTCGTTTAATAAATCAGTATTAACGATGAAAACCATTACAATAGCAGTATAAGGAAGCCAGTTTGTTCCTACTTTGAACACATTTTCAATCTGATCCCACTCTTTTGGCTCATACATCTCAAGCAAGTCGGAGTTTTGCTCAAGAGCTTCACCACCAATACTCCAAATTACATCAGCTTGGGGGCGAGATGCCTCAGCTCTTACTCTACTTATAATTTGGCCAGAACCCATTCGAATAACTTCGAGCTTTGTATCGGGATACGTTTTTTCCCACATACCGGTCATTGCTTCGATAATACTCTCTTCATGAGCAGAATAAGCAACAATCTTAGTTGGTTTTTCTTGAGCTCCTGCAGCAAATAAAGTTGTCGAACCAATGAAAAGAACACAAATAACCATTAAAATCACAAAAGTTTTTGTTTTCATACAACCCCTCTTTATTAGAAATATATGTAAGTCTAGCACCACCCCACCCTGCCGTCAATCAAGAAACATACCAAGTGATAATAAAAGAATTTTACAGAATCTATCCCATAAGGTAATATATTATCAAATATATCAAGTTCTTCTATTCAATCATCCAATATGCACATATCTACCTCTTATATCACCTCTCACATAATAACTATGAACAAATATGAGTTTTAAGTAGATTAAGCAGGTAAGAAGAATTATTAAAAAAGGAAACTCTTGACTTTACATGACATTTATCACAATTATAAATAATTGCTCTTATATACAAGGTATTTTTGAAGGTAGTTCATGAAAAAGTTCATTTTTATTTCAATATACTTCATATGTGTACTCCAATATGCTTTTACAAATAGTATTAATCTCACTGAAGAAGAACTCAACTACATAGCTTCTCGTGGCCCTGTGAGGGCTGTAAGTGCTGATGGAACAGGTCCAATACAATACACAGATTCCAAAGGTAATATTAAAGGAATTGCTGTGGGTATGTTGGACGAAATATCTAAAATAACTCAATTAACATTTGATATTAAATTGTATGAAGAACTCACCCAGGTGGGAAAAGCGTATCAAGATGGCACTGATATCATATTTGGTATTCCAGATCAATACACAAGAGAAGGGTATAGTGTAAGTGAACCACTTTTACAATCTACCACTATCCTATTTGCTAATATAAACACAGATATAAAGGATTTAGAGCATAAAATATTTGCAGCAACCTATGGAAGTGACCTACCTGAGGGGGTAAATGAAGAAAAAGTAATAATTTACAACTCAAGAGAAGATGCTATAAAAGCAGTAAATTCAGGAGCTGCTGACTTTGGATATGGAAATGCCTATTCGGTAGCGTTTTATACCCTTCAACATGGGCTAAATAATATCTATACAGTGCCTCATGGAAAAGAAGCACGATTATATAGAATACTTTTCATACAAGATGACCCACTGTTAGAGTCAATAATTAACAAAGCTATTCAATCAATTGATACCTATCAAAAACAAAACATTATTCTCTCATCTACAAGCCAGATAGAAAGAATTCTCACACCTGCATTAATAATTAAAACCTATGGAGTAAAAATTGTGATAGGATCACTTATCATCATCTTTCTCCTCATCATAGCCATCATCTTTATTGCTTCATCCCATAGTAAACTCAATTTCCAAAAACAAAAATATGCAATCCTCGCTGAAGTCTCTAATGAATACATATTTGAATATGATAGTGCAACCTCAACTCTCTCATTAGGAGAGAAATTCCACTCCCTTGTTAACACCTCTTCATGCTATGATGAAGTCCAAAATGCAATCACCTCCACTCTTTCAGATTTTTCAGATTCTGATGATGGCAAAATAATTTCACTCGATTCCCCATCTGGTAAACAAATTTGTTTTAAAGTTATTGCAACAAAAGTACCAATTGATAAAACAAAAGGAATATGGATTGGTAAGCTCGTTGATATAAGCGAAGAGATAGACAAACATAACTATCTTGAAACACTTGCACAAGAAGATGGGCTAACAAGACTTCTTAATGCAGTAACAGCTCGTGAAAAAATAGAACACCGCCTTTTACTTAAAAGAAATGAAGAGAAAGATATGTTCATCATATTTGATATTGATGATTTCAAACTCATTAATGATACAAAAGGTCATTTGGGAGGAGATGAAGTACTACAAAGCATAGGTGAAATATTAATTCAAACAAAACGATCAGATAAGGATATCATTGGAAGAATTGGAGGAGATGAGTTTTGTATATATCTAGAGAATCTCCCTTCAATAGAAGAAGGGTGTACCTACTGCACTTCTCTCATAGGTTCATTACGTGAAGAGGGTATTTCTGTGAGTATGGGAGCATCTAGCGTGAATGATGATTCAATTGATGAACTCTATCAAAAAGTTGATAACGTAATGTATAAAGCTAAAAATAGTGGAAAAAACAGGGTAGAGTTTGATCGATTACAGACATAAAACTCTATCTCTTTTTTCTTTTTCCTATTGGGATATTCATAAACACTGTAATAAGGGTAAGGACTACCAACACAAGGGTAATTGGCCTACCAAAGAGAGCTACTATCATATTATCTTCTGAAACAGCGAGTGATATTGCCCGTCTAAAATTAGAATCCATCATTTCACCAAGAACGAGGGCGAGGGTCATAGGGGCAACTGAGTATCCCCTCTTTCGCATAAAGAACCCAATAAGGCCAAAGACAATCATCAACAAGACATCAAACATCCTATTATTAAATGAATAGGCTCCTATAATACAAAGAACTGTTACTATAGGGAGTAAGATATTCTTTGGAACAGCAATAACTTTTACCATCTTTGGGGCAATAAATAGACCAATAAGAAGTAAAAAGAGGCATCCAAGGAACCCTCCAGCAAGTATTACTCCAAAGTATTCAGGTTGGGTTTGAATAAACATCGGACCTGGTTGAAGCCCATGAACATAAAAGACAGATAAAAGAATAGCTGTTACTGCGTCTCCTGGAACAGCTAGGGTGAGCATAGGGATAAGAGCACCCCCAATACAAGCATTATTTGAAGCTTCCGATGCAACTATTCCCTCTTCTGCCCCTTCACCAAAAGGTACTGTTGGATGTTTCACAATTCGTTTCGCTTCTGAATATGCAAGGAATGAAGCAACAGGCCCTCCAGCTCCGGGAAGAGCTCCCACTAGCGTGCCGATAGTACTATAATAGAGCGAGTGGAAAAAATGCTTCATTACATCTTTCATCTTTACACTCATTTTTTTTATTTCGGAAACCTGAGCCTCTACATCGACATTGCTTATTACTGTAAGAACTTCTGAAAAACCAAATAAACCAACTAAAGCAGGAACGATAGGAATCCCTGTTTGAAGGTCCCAAATCCCCATAGTAAGGCGGGGTGTGCCCATCACAGAATCGAGCCCAATCATAGAGAGAAATAAGCCAGCAAGAGCACTAATAATTCCTTTCACAAACGACTCTCCAGTGAGGGATCCAACTGCAGATAACCCAAAAGCAGCTAACAGAAAGTAATCCATTGGTTGAAATTTAATAGCTAACTTAGAGATTGGAAGGCCAAGAAGCCACAACAACATAAGGCCAAATACACTTCCAATAAAAGAATATACCGTTGCAATCTTCAATGCCTTATACGCTTCCCCTTTTTTCGCCATAGGATAGCCATCAAACGTTGTTACCACAGAGGAAGGAGCGCCTGGAATATTAATCAAAATAGCAGAAAGAGCTCCACTAAAAACACCAACTACATACAACCCCATAATAGTTGCTAAGGCATCTGTTGTTGCCCACGTATAGGTTACAGAGACTAGAATTGCTGTAGCCATCGTCACAGAGAGGCCTGGAATAGAGCCGACAAAGAGCCCAGATAAGGCTCCTGCTAAGACAAACATAATGAATCTTAGATCAGTAAGATAGGTAAGGATGAATGACTGATCCATTACAATACTCCCATAGGTAATCTAACCTTAAGTAATAGCTGAAACACAACATATAATAAAATAGTAGCAGCACTTGATAACACAACAACTTTCCACCACGGTTTAAGCTTCAAAAAAAGGAAAAACAGTGAAAGCATCACCATATTTGTAATAATAAAACCAAGTAAGGGTAAAAGAAGATAATAGATAAAAACAAGGAGTGTAAATATTGCAACTATCTTCACACCTCTATTATCTACTATGTTCTCATTATCTACCCTCTCACCTCTTCCTTTCATAAAAAGAGAGATAGATGAAACAATAAAAAGAACTGCAATCAACATGGGAAAGAGGTAGGGAGAGAGCTTCCACGCAACTTTAAGTTGGTAATGGGTATAGAGGGAGTACACAAGGAGCAACACTCCTAGTGTACTAAATACTATCCCCTCTAGTGCATGTTTATTTTGTTTTATTGAGGTAAAAATTCGTTTCACAATGCTTATTTTACCCTTTTAATACCAAATTTAGCTGGATCATATTTTGTTGCCCCAGCATCAAACAATAGATAGGTAACAATAGATTCCCAGTTATCATAAAAAGAGAGAATACTATCAATTGTGGGATATTTCTTATAAAGCTCTTCTAAATTATTTTCTTTCACAAACTTAAGCCAATCAGGATCTTGAACAGCTTTGAGAGCTGCTTCTCTAAGCACTTTGACTATAGAGGCATCTACTTCTTTATCAACAACAAGTGAGAGGGGAGTAAAGGGAATTGACAAGAACTCAGTAAAAGAAGGATCTACATCAGCGAGTGTTGGAACTTCAGGGAAACCAGGTAATCTATCAAGAGCAGAAATACCTAAAAGACGAAGGTCTCCACTAGCTAAGTATTTCGTGGTTGTAGAGAAGTTAGAGTTAGTAAAATCAACTTGATCACCTAACACTGCAATAATACATTCTCCGCCACTCGAGTAGGCTGTCATAGACATATCATATCCTTGAGAATCGAAAATAAGTCCTTGAACGTGACCAGAACCACCTGGGCCTGTGTAGGACATCTTCACTTTACCAGGATTCATCTTCATCTCATTAAGAAGATCTTCCAAAGTTTCATATTTTGAATCCCCTTTAACAACAATTACTTTCGGGTCATTCACAACAGCCATAATTGGGGTAAAATCAGCATAACTCATATCACTAATACCCATCACCCTCTGAGTTCCTAATGAATCTGCTGTATAAAAAATAGTATATCCATCAGCTTTTGCATCTAATACAGCTTTTGCTCCAACAGAACCTGAAGCACCAGATTGATTCACAACAGTGACAGGAACTCCTAACTGCTTTTGAAGAGCAACAGCAAACTTACGTCCTGTTACATCGGTTGTTCCACCAGCTCCGTAGGGAACTATCATAGTGATAGCACCTTTTGGATAGGGTGCACTTTCACCCTGTCCTGTGGCCCACAAGCCTAATGTTACCAATATTATCATAGAAATTAATACAATTTTTTTCACATCTTCCTCCAGCGTACTTTCTTACAGACTCCCATTAGTGAAGGACTCACCAATGTTTGTATATTTATACAGGTTATATCCATTGGTTGCAAGTAATACAACAAACTTTTAGATAAAGGAAGGTTCGATGAAGGAGGACTTACTATTACATCTATGTGAATAATTTTATTTCTCTTCTTTGAGTCTAAGAAATAAAGAGAGTATCATGAGAACTATTGTGACAAAAAATAGCGCAATGGGGAGAGAAAAAACCGATGTAAGAGTTCCTATAAGGAGTGAAAACAGTACAGCAAAAGCTGTCTCTGCTTGAGACTCTACAGAGAGTGAAGAAGCTAGGGCAACTTCATCCATTAAAGAAGTTACATAATCTATTCCAATAGGTTTTCTTAAATTTTCAATAAAATAGATCATAAAAAACGCTATTACTGCAAAAAGAGAGAACTCAAAATAGTAGAGAACAGCACTCACTAATCCAAAAAAGATACCAATATAGAGGTACCTATTTAGCGCCTTTTGAGGAGAAGAAAACTTTGAAGAGATGTAGTGAGAGTATTTGGAAGCAAAGCTCGTGAGATAAAAAATAACAAAATAGATAATACCTGTAGTAACAGCAGTTCGCTGTTGTATATCAGCATCTAAAAGGATCGGAAGTGAAATTGCAACTGTTTTTATCATTGGCTGGATATAGTCTTTAACTGCCTTGTAGTATCCACTATACACCGATTGATTCCCAATTGCTTTGATAAGGGTGATGTTCTTAAAACTCTTTATGAATGCTTTAAAGACTTCAACAAAAATTTCACCCACACTCTTATCCTCATGTGAAGTGTAGAGATCAAAACTTCTTGGATAACTAAGAATTAGAAAGAAATCGAGTACATATGGAATAATCGTGAAAAGGAATATTGGTGCATATGAACCTTGCCAGAAGACTAAAAAAGCAGCAATAAGAGCACTTAATGCAGAGCCTATTTGACTCCAAGATCGAGTATGCCCATAATAGAGAGCTTTTAACTTCAACATGTTGTTCTCTTTAAGATACGTAAAAATGATTGCTTTATGAGTCCCCGTTCTAAAAGCATCTCCACATGCATAAAAGAGCATAGCCATCAAGAGAACCACATAAGAAGTAGAAAAGAAGAAAATGATGAACGATACAATATAAGAGAGGAGCGAAATCGCCATAACTCTTCGTCTTCCAAGAGAATCGGCAATAATTCCCGATGGAATTTCTAACAGATTTATTAATGCTTCACGAACTGCATAGAGAGTTCCAATTTGAAGAAAAGTGATCCCCTTCTCTAAAAAAAAGAGAAGAAGAAATGGTTCAAAGAACTTAAGGTTCTTTAGAAAACCATAGGCAGAGAATTTATAATATTGCACATTACGTACAAATACCTGCTGATCATCATAATCTTTCAAAATATTGCTCCAATAAAAAAACTATACCATACCTAATAGAAACTTCCTATAAATAATTGCTATATATTAGGCGTGTACCGTAATTTTTAAGCACAACCTTCAAAAAAAATCTATTAAGTCATAATAAAAAACATAGGAG
>CAYVRR010000066.1:0-11169 GCA_964453215.1 uncultured Spirochaetaceae bacterium
TATCTTTATCATACTCTCCACATACTGACAAATCAAGTGAATGTGTAAATGTTATAGAACACTATGCCTATATAACAAAATAATAACTATTTACATATACCTAATTGTTAGCTATCATTATCAAACATATATTAACGATATAAGAGTGATGAGGAAGAGGAGTGAGATTCTCCCACGGACCCGCCACTGTGATAAGGAAGAGTGATGCAATATGCCACTGGATATAATCTGGGAAGGCGCATCACAAACAGCCTTTAAGCCAGGATATTTACCTCTTATACACCAAAACACAGCTTCGTGGTCTGAGTTGTTACTGGGTATTCTCTTCTTACAATGGAAAATTATTGTAAACCACCCCCTCCAAAACCAGATTGAACAGAAGCACAAAGGAGATTTTGATGAAAAACATCAATCGCTTTCGTGCCCTCTTAGGTGCACTTCTTATTACCGTAGTGGTAATTTCGCTTAGTAGTTGTTTCTTATTTGTTGAACCAACAATACCTATAGCAGGAACATGGGAACTTGTAACTCCTGGTGAGTGGGGAGGTACTGAAACATGGGAAATTACTGATAATACGATTTCTTATGATGGTACTTTCGCGTCCTATACAGCAGATGTTGTAGGTATTGGCATAAATATATTTAATGCTGGTGACATTACAATAACAAACACAGCAAGTACACCTGTTGATGATTATGGATTTGCTGTTATTCGATATACTGCTGTATCAGACTCTGGAACTGGCACAGTCGGTAAGTATAATATTTTTAGATGGCAAGAAAATGCTACAGATGATGATAAACTAGATTTCACACAAGGATATAAATCTGTTGGTGGCGACCCTGTTTCATATGATAACGAAGTTTTTGATACCGCTGCAGCGGCTCAAACGGGAGCAACGATTGCTAATGGGTATTTTGAGTTTGCTAGTAGCGGAGCTTCTAAGGTAACTGATTAAATAGCATGAAAGCCTTATCCTCTATATTTACATTACTTATTACTCTATTGTTGATATCCTCTTGCTCAATTGATGAGCAAGAGAATTCTCCATACATTACTTCAGTGTATGAATATGTGTATGGAGTAGGTCAACATGCCCAAAGTGTTTCATATGGGAATGAAGAGAATATGAAAGGGGCGAGTAGTAGTTTTGTCTATCTTGGGGGATGGGGTGGCTATATTGTTGCAGGGTTTGATCACCCTGTGACAAACAAGATAGGATGTTATGATATTGCCATCTTTGCTCAAGGTGGAGTTGGCGATGAACCCTCTGTTATTTTTGTTATGCAAGATGAAAATAATAATGGCTTACCAGATGACAAGTGGTATGAAATTAGTGGCAGTGAAACAGATGAAGTGGGCTATCAAAGAGGGGCAACAGTTACCTATTACAAACAAGATGATTCTGACTCGTCAATGTTTTATACAATAAATAAAGAAGCAACCCAATATGAACTCATAAATGGGTTTGGAGATACTACTTCAAATTCCTGGTGGTGGCCCTATTATGACCATCTAAATGATTCTGACTACCATGCAATTACAAAAGGAACTGATACTCTAGGTGAATACATTACCTTCACAGGAACACTTCTTCCCTCCTCTAAAGAGGAAAGTGATGGGCAATGGAGAGATATCCCTGACAGATTCACTTTTGGATATGGAGAGAATTATAGTGGAGATGATTATGCATTAGTTCCTTTTGGAAAGGGAAAGAAAGGAGCTAACATTATAGACATCAGTGATGCAATTGATAGTGAAGGCAAATCTGTACATCTTTCTCACATTAACTTCATTAAAGTACAAACCGGAGTACTTCAAGTATGTGGGTGGCTTAACGAAATAAGTAGTGAAATAGCAGGGGCAGCTGATCTTAATCTCCTTGAAGGAGATTGGAAAAGGTGAAGAGGATACTTCTTTCTTTATTAATTCTATTGCTTGTGTTCCCTTTAATTTCTCTTGGAGCATCTATTGCTTCAATGAGTGAGAAAGCGTTTGTGTTTTTAGAAGCACTTGATGTGTTAGAAGATGTGAATATTATCTCATCTCTTGAATATGTAGTGAATCAAGAGAGCGTAGATACATTAATGGAGCAACAAACTATTGTTGCAGATCAACAACCCATGTTTCCGTATCTTCTCCTTGCGATACATAAACCCACCCTTATCTTAACTGACAGGGATGAATTCAAAGAAGTTCTTATTCCTAAAGTAGTCCTCAATTATAAAGGAGAAGCACCATTAGAAAAATTAGAACTCCTTCTTACCCTTGGAGAGCTTTTTGATAAAGAAGAAGAAGCTTATCACATTTATAAGAATCATAGAGATGAATATCTTAATCTTATTTCTTATGTTGAAAAGTTAGATAAAGAAGGCCCTTTTGTAACTCTTTTTAGTGATGATAAGTGGCTTATCTCACTTTTCAAGGATGCTCAAGTGAATGTAGTAATAGAAGAAGGAGAAGATACTAATAATCCCCTATTTATGATTAATGATGACAAAGAAGAGTTGAGGTATTCTTTTTCTAAGCGAAACAATGGATATGGCTATAGTGATATTAACAGTAGTGCAATCCTCTATCCTCAGTACATCCTGAGTGACATTATCTCACTATTGTATTTGTCGGTTGATGAATCAACACTCACTTATATTAAGAGAGTAGAGGGGTTATAGTAATGAAAAGACATTATTTCTTTTTATTTCTATTCCTCTTAATCTTTGTCTCTACTATGTACTCTCAAGAAATTGATACCTACTACATAACCAGTAAAATAGATAATTCAACTACTGTTGAATCAGCTTTTAAACAACAAACCATAGTGATTGATGAAGAGAACTTACGTAGTAGTGATAGTGTAAAAGAAGCATTAGAGAAAATTCCCACTGTTACAGTATTTTCAATGGGAGGCCCCATGGAGTCTCACATGGTGAGGCTAAGGGGTTCAACTGTTGAGCAGGTTGTGGTGTTAGTTGATGGTAGGAGAATTAACTCGATTCAAAGTGGTAAGTATGATATCTCTAGTATTCCCTTATACAATGTTGAAAAAATTGAAGTAATAGAGGGATCTCTTAGTTCTCTTTATGGAGAGAATGCAATAGGGGGAGTGATAAATATTGTTACAAAAAAAAGTAATAATGCAGGCACCTTTATTACAAGTGACCTCTCCTATGGCTCATACAACACAATAAAAGGGTCAGTATTTCTTCAGTCTCTAAAGACTCTTTCTTCTCTCTCCACTCATCCCTTCACAAATAAGAAAATGGATTATCCTTTATCATCATTTTCATATTCACTTGGCTCTTTTGTGCACTACAGTGATGGTGAGTATCCATATATACATCGGCTTACCAATAATAGCCTTACCCGAATTAATGCTGATGGAATAAAGGTAGGACTTACTTCTTCTTTTATGTTTGAAATTAATAGAGCTAAAGAGATAGGAGTTGGGGGAGATTTTTCCCTTTATCTTGATAAAAAAGGAGTTCCAGGGGCGATAGAATTTCCCTCTTACTATGCAACTCTTAGTGATAAAAAGCTGAGTACTTCAATTGTGTACCACTACAAGAATAACCCTATTTTTGCATTTGAAGTTGACTCATCCTTATCATACAATCACAGACTTTATGACCCTAATAGTACAAGTAATAATCCCATCCGACTTTCAGCTCATGAAAATAGTACAGCATCCCTTTCACTACGATTAAAAAGAGATGATGAAGTTGGACTATTCTCTTCATCACTTTCAATAAGTTCCTCCTTTCGGTATGACATCCTTAACTCATCTGATTTAGAGACAGTGAATAGTAGTGGAGTACGAATGGGTGGAACATTCTACCGGCTTCATGCAGATGTCGCACTCCACGATACATTATCCTTCAAGAACATCTCTTTGTATCCATCAGTTCGAGTTGATACTCACTCAATAGGAAATGATGTGGGCTCAGATACCCAAGAAGCGACTCATATGAGTTCTAATGTTGGCTCTTCTTTGCAGATAGATGAAAATCTTATTGTGCGATTAAATGTTGGCTCTGCCTACAGAGTTCCCACCTTTGATGATATGTTTTGGTCTTCTACTGCCTTTGCAGTAGGGAATCCTTATCTTAAAAGTGAACACGCTTTTTCTTTTGATATAGGAGTTGATTATACCCTTAATCGTTTTATCTCAATTAATGCACTCTATTACTCAATTTCAATGAATAATCTCATCCAGTGGGTACCAGGGCCTAGCGGGAAATGGTCGCCCCATAATATTGGGGTAGTTGAAAAGAGGGGAGTTGAAGGATCCGTTGCCCTCGATGTACCTATTAATAACAATCTTTCAACTTCTCTATCATTACATTACCAATATCTTGATGCAATTGATAAAAGCCCTGTGGGAGCGACATACAATAAAAGACTCCCCTTCATTGCACCACATACATTTAAGAGTTTATTTAGTGTAGGAAATAATGGGGTATGGAAATTAGAAGTTGACCTCTCTTATACAAGTTACAGGTTTATTACTGCTGCAAATACTAAAATAGCACCTCATAACTTAATTATAAATACTTCTTTATTCTATTTAATTACACCAAGTTGGGCTTTTAATCTAGCTATTAACAATATTACAAACCGTGAATATTATGACACTCAATTTTATCCAATTCCTGGAATGTATGGAAGTGTGAGTATCACCTACAAAGGAGGAGGAAAGAAATGAGAAAAATCATTCCATTGTTGTTCATCACAGTATCACTTTTTATGAGCTGTGACCCCACTTTCCACATGGGTAGGAGACTTAGTGAGCCAGAAAGGGAAGTTTTTGTGATTCACGGCCTTGGTGAGAGTATAGGTTATTATGATATTGATGAAGATACATATTATCATACAGACTCTCAAGGCTCTCCCTTTCTTGTAGGAAGTAGTCCAAATCAGCTCATCATAGACAAAGCTAACAATCTTCTATACTCAATAAATTCAACAAGTAACTCAATCACCTACCTTAACCTCTCTACATTAGAGTGGGTAGATGAAGTTTATCTTGGAGAAAATATTAACCCATGGAATATGGCCTTGAAAGGTGATAACTCTTCTATTAGCTATATGAGTGGATGGGTGAGTAATGAGATTTTAATATACAATCTTTTGAGTAAAAAGATTGTCGACAGAGTCTCACTTACTTCTTATGGATCGCAACCTGAAGGAATCGTTGTTCACAATGGATACCTCTACACTTCCTATATCTCTCGTAATAATAATGGCTCTTTTGGAAATGGTGGGGTAGTTGTTCATGAAATAGTTAATGATAGTCTACGCTTTGTAGAAGATGTAAAAACAGGTGTTGGATCAAACCCACAATCACTGTTTGTTAATAGTGAAACTGATACGCTTCATGTCATTTGCACTGGGGTAAATGATGAAGACCTTGATTTGAGTAATGATGGAAAAGTAGAAATCTATGATATAGAAAATAATGGAAAGTTGACTCTTAACACTACTCTTTCAATTGGTGGATCCCCTCTATTCTCCCCATCAGCAATCGATGAAGCTAATGATATTGTCTACCTCTCTAACACTGGTGGCTATATTACCTCTTATAATAAAAATACTCCTTTAGTTCTTAAAAATGCTACTAATCCATTATATAAAGATAGTGAAACTACTTTAATTGGAGCTATTGCCTTTGTTGATAACACATTGATAGCATCTGCTTTTACGATAGATCAGCTTTTGTTTCTTAATACAGATGGAACTGAGATAAAAAGAATACCTACTGGAGATGCTCCACAGTTTCTTATCTTGAAGGAGAAGTGATGGTGAAAAGAATTGTTTTTATAGTTCTCCTCACCCCTCTCTTCATGAGTTGTGTCAGTGTGAAAGAGGGTAGGGAGTCTCATCTTTTTGCACCCTTTGTTTCGCCCGATTCTATTGTAACTCGTGTTGGTCAAAATTATGAATATCTTAAAGAAATTACAAAAGTATTAGATAATAAAAATCTGAGTATGACAGATGATTATATGAATCTTGATTATTATCTATTTTTCTCTTTTACGATTAGTGAAGGTAATAAAGGAAATTACATCTTTAAAAAAGAGTATGATTATGTTGATAAGAAAACAAGATGGGCTCACCTTAGCGATGAAACTAAGAGTATTCTCACCATCACTCTTACTCTTTATGATGCAAAAGATTTACAAAAAGATACCATTTACTCAAAAGTAAAAGAAGTTTCAAGTAGTGTTGATCTGAGAGATGAAGAGCTTAGCTTACATCCTAGTACCATTATTGATACACATATTTCATCTCTTCTTAACTTAATAGAACAGGAGTGGTAAGTGAAACAGTCTTCTATGTTAGGTATTACTTCCACTTTTCTCTCACTCACTCTCCATCTTTTGTTGTTCCTTTTTTTTCTGTTTTCCCCTTCCCCGATAGGTATAGAAGAAGTTGCGGTGGAAAAGAGACTTCTTACTGCTGATTTTATACTATCTAATAAAGATATTGCTTCACAAGAAGAGAATCGTATACCTCAAAATGAAGAGAAGGTAGATTCCTCACTAACAAAGAGCACAGTAGAGAAGTCCACATCTTCTTCTTTTGTATCTGAAAATGAGAATGAGGAGATGAAAGTTAGCGATATAAAGAAAACAGATAATAGAGTGCTTCCTATAATTACTCGAGAGTTATTTTCAGTTAGCAGCGTCACCTCTTCTAAAGATTCATCTGTTTTATCAGAAGTAGAAGAAGTTTCTTTTGAAAAGGTAAGCAAAGGAATATTCTTACCTTCTCCACCTTATCCAAAGCGGGCGATTGATGAAGGGTTAGAGGGAGAAGTGTTAGTGGAACTTCTTATTGCTCGAAGTGGAAACATAGCAGATATTACAATTATTAAAAGTTCTGGCTATGAGATATTAGATGAAGTATGTATTCGTACAATAGAAGAAAAATGGGTGTTTAACCCGTTCGATACAATTCGTAAAACTACAAAACGATTTGTTTTTTCACTTGAATAGGAGATAAGAAAATATGATGAATTGGTTTAGTAAGGGGGGATTGTTGATGTATCCTCTTCTCCTTTTATCTGTAATATCAGTGAGTGTAATTCTTTATAAATTATTTGAGTTTTCAGTGAAGAAGATATCATATAAAAAGGTTGAAAAAGAGATATCTATAATAGAAGAGGGAAAGCTATCATTTTTAGATGACCCTCACCATCCTCTTCATGGTCTTCTGACTCTTTCTCTTTCACAAAGGGAGAAGCGGATTGAAGAGTATGGTAAAGCTAAAGTAATAGAAGCAGACCGTCACCTTCACCTCTTAAGTCTTATTGGCTCTATTGCCCCTATGATTGGACTTTTTGGAACGGTAATTGGTCTTGCTATCTCTTTTTTTGATATCTCTAGTGCTTCTTCCACAGTAGATGCAGCTCTTTTAGCTGGTGGGATATATCAAGCAATGATTACTACGATTGCAGGTCTTGCTGTTGCGATTCCGAGTCAAATTGCGTATCACCTATTGAATGAGCGAGTTCATAGTTGGGTGCTTTCCTACCAAGTATTATTAGAAACACTTCATAGAGTAACTCTAATTAAAGGAGAGTTGTGATGATACTTCTTAACCAATATAGGAAAAGTAAACGCAGTTCAACTGTAGGAGACCTTACAAGTTTAATTGATGTAATCTTTTTACTTCTTATTTTCTTCTTACTCACAAGTGTGACAGATACATCAAGTAGAGAAGAGAGTATTCAAGCCTCTAAGCATTCTAGTAGTACGGAGATTAGTGAAGTTCTCTATATTGAGATAACCAATAATAATAGGTACAAAGTGGATGGTAATGCTTACAGTGTAGAAGAGCTTTATGGGTATTTTGAAAAAGAGGATATTTCAAAGGAGAGTGTTATTGCAATAACTTCAGCACAAGGTGCTCTCTATTCTCAGGTTCTCTCTTTAGTTTCCCCACTCGTAGAAAAAGGGTGGAGTAATATTTCATTCGTAGTTGAATGAATGAAAGAAGTTAAAAGTATTCTCCCATTTCTGCAACAATATGCAACAAACACCATTGCCAGAATAGAATAAATTTCTTATAATTAGAAAGAATAGAGAAGATAGAAAAATAATATTTTCATATGTTATATAAAAACAGGTCTTAGGAGGCCATTTATGCAAACTTCCACACCAGATTTTAAGTGGATTATTACCCCTCATGAAAAAAAGGATCTCAGTGGCTCAAAAGCGATGTTCCCACCTGGGATATCTCGAATTACTCGCCGGTTTCACCGACAGATACCTGGGTATCAAATGAGTCCTTTAGTATCTCTCCCTAATTTAGCTTCAATGTTCAACGTTGGAGGAATTTGGGTAAAAGATGAAGCTTCCCGTTTAGAGCTTAATAGTTTTAAAGTTCTAGGAGGCTCTTTCGCTCTTTATCGTTTTATTCAAGAGAGACTTAAGGTTTCTGATGAGAAAATGACATATGAGTATCTTCTTTCAAAAGAAGTAAAAGAGAAACTCGGTGAGATTACCTTTGCTAGTGCAACGGATGGTAATCATGGTCGTGGTATTGCATGGGCAGCTCAAAAACTTGGTCACCCTTGTGTTATTTATGTTCACAGTGAAACAAGTAAACGTCGTATTGATGCTATTCGTAGCTATGGTGCAGTTGTAAAAGTAATTGAAGGAAACTACGATGATGCTGTAAGGCAAATAGTTGTTGATGCAGAAGAGCATGGGTGGCAGATAGTGAGTGACACTTCTTGGGAAGGATATTCACAAATTCCTACATGGATCATGCAAGGGTATTCAACGCTGATGGCGGAGGTTCAAGAGCAGTTTAGTGCTCAAGGAATTAGTAAACCAACTCACATTTTTATTCAAGCAGGTGTTGGCGCCCTTGCTGCAAGTGTTATTGGGTATTACCACTCTCTTTTTGAAGATAAGGTTCCTAAATGCATAGTAGTTGAGCCAGAAGATGCTGCGTGTTTATATGAAAGTGCTAAAGCTGAAAATAAAGAACTCACACAAGTTGATGGAGATCTCGATACAATCATGGCAGGGCTTGCCTGTGGCTCTCCTAGTGAGTTAGCTTGGAATATCCTTAAAGAGACAGCAGATGCTTTTGTAAGCGTTCCTGACTACACCGCAGCCAAAGGGATGAGAGTATATGCAACTCCTCTTAAAGGAGACCCCTTCATCATTAGTGGTGAAAGTGGTGCGGTAACTCTTGGTGCCCTTATTTCAATTTTAAAAGAGAAGGGAGCACAAGAGTTAAGAGATTACTTAAAGATTGATGAACACTCTGAAATACTTCTTATTAACACAGAAGGAAATACTGATCCAGCTCTATTTAGACAAATTATTTGGGAAGGAAGTAATCCTGTTCCTAAAGAGTATTGGAATGATGAGGATACTCGATAAGAAAAGTACTTAATTTTCATATTTAAAGCACCCGATTACATCTTTACGATGCATGAGGGTGCTTTCTTTATAAGGATGTAAAGAATTTATTTATGTAAAAGAGACTGCGGTTCCATAGACTAAAACTTCTGCAGCTCCTTGAGCCACATTACTAGTGGCATAGCGTATGTTGATAACAGCATCTGCTTTGAGCTCTTCAGCTTCTTTCACCATCCTCATTGTCGCTATAGCTCTAGCTTCATCTATCATCTTGCTATATTCAGTGAGCTCTCCACCCACTATTGTTTTTAAACCAGATAGAATATCTTTTCCAAGATGCTTTGCTCTAATAGTAGACCCTTTCACAATTGAGATAGTTTCTAATGTTTTACCGGAGATAAAATCAGTATTTACTAAAATCATTTTTTTCTTCCTCCTTTAATTCGTTATTTCTTTGTATAAGCACATATATCATTGTTACAGCGACCCCTGTTATAACAAGGATGATGAGAATCTTTACAAGAAGAGGGAGTTCAATAATGAAAAAGATAAGGGCATACGCTGCGACACATAATACAAAGAGTGTAGAGAAAACGACAGGCATAATCATAGCTTTTTTCAAAACATTCACCTCTATTCATATATTTTATCAAATAATTCTCTATAGTACATAACAACTCAATAGTAATTCTTTTAAAGAGGATTAGCAACTTTTTTAGATATTTTCATTCATGGAGTTATAGCATTACTCAAAGTGAGTAAGGATGTCCCATTTTTTATCCATATCTTGCATGAGTTTTATTTGATTTCTTGCCCTTATTAGATTGTGGTCTTCTTTTTCTGTATAGTAATAGGTATCCCCATTAAGATAATCTGTGAGAAATCGAACAGCCATGATTTGAGTAAGATTTCTTCCTGACTCGACTACTAACTCTTTTTCAAGGGTAGTGAGAAATTGTGCTTTAGATAGGTATCCTGTGATGAGAGCCTTATGAAGAGCAATGTCACATTCTACTTTATTGAGGTCTATTTCATCCTCGGCCGCCGTGGTTGTTGCTGTTCTAATCATATCTCCTGTATCAAACAGGATGGTTCCTGGCATTACTGTATCAAGATCAATAACACATAGAGCCTCGTTTCCATCGAGAGAAAAGAGGACGTTATTAATCTTGGTGTCATTATGAGTCACTCTGGTAGGAAGCAATCCTTGTTCCATTTTATTCCAAAGAATTTCTCCTCTTTCTTTATTCGAATTGAGAAACTCGATTTCATCTTCCACATGTATTAATCTGTTATTAAAGTTTATTTCCTTTGCTTTTTCTAATTGCTTATATCTGAAAGACATGTCATGAAAATGGGGGATGGTTTCATGAAGAGTTGTTCCATCAAAGTCACTTAATTGTAACTGAAACTCTCCTACAGCCTGACCAAGCAATTTTGCCTGTTCTGTATTTTCAATTGTAGAATAAGTTCTTACATTATCAACGTATAAATATGTTCTCCAATGCCCCCCATTTTCATCTACATAAAGGAGGCTATCATCCTTTGTCTTTACTACTTGAAGAGCTCTCATCTCAACATCTAGTTTTTGTTCAATAAGTTTTTCCCTTATATGGGAAGTTACGGCACTAATATTTTCCATAACTTCAAAAGGGTTTTTAAACACATGGGTGTTAATTCTCTGATGGGTATATTTTTTTATAATCCCTTCATCATCAAATGTTGATATAAAGGTGGAGTTTATGTGTCCTTCTTTATTAGCTTTATAATTAATGAGAGTTCCAGTTATTT
>CAYVRR010000067.1:0-10614 GCA_964453215.1 uncultured Spirochaetaceae bacterium
CCTTGTATAGAAATAAGAAGATAAGTGGTTGTATCGGATGGTGTATGAGTGATTATCTTACTCACAAAGAGTTTGGCCCATCAGATAATGTGTGCTACCACGGAGTGAGTGATCAGTTTAGAATTCCAAAACTTGCCTCTTTTCTTTACTCATCTCAACAAGAAAATATTCCCATCCTCTCTATTAGTAGTAACTTTGCTCTTGGCTCATATCCAGCCCACGCAACACCAAATATCTACATTTTTACGAACTGTGAACGGGTAAAGCTATATCTGAATGATGAAGAGGTTGGAGAGTATTTTCCAGATAAGAAAAAGTTTGGTTCGCTCCCTCACCCTCCAATTATTATTAAAGATATTATTGGAAAAAGATTAGAAAAAAATGCCCTGTTTACTAAAAGTGAAAAGAAGATGATAAAAACGATTCTTTTGTCATTGAATGCACATAAGATGAACCTCACCCTAAAGAGTAAGATTATGATGTTTTTTCTTATGAAGAAAAGAGGATTAGAGTATAAAGATGCTTTAAAGTTAGTTGAAAAGTATCTATTTGGTTGGACTAAAGAGAACATGGTGTGGCGCATAGAAGGCATACAACACAATGTAGTGGTAAAAGAAGTAACGTATACAGAAGTAACCAAAAGAGTAATCAAGGCAAAAGCAGACGACTGTCATCTTCAACTAGGAGATACCTACGATGTTACTCGAATTGTGGTGAGTGAAGTTGATCAGTATGACAATCCCCTTACCCTAAGTAATCTAGTTGTTACAGTAACAACTTCAACCCACCTATTGATTATTGGTCCACCTCAGATAAGTCTTATTAGTGGAATAGCTGCTTTTTATGTGAAAACAAATAAGAAAAGGGGAAAAGCTAGGATAGACATTACAAGCGAAAGGGGAAAAAAGGTGGAGATTCATATTGATATTTTATGAAAAAAGGATAGGGTCATCCATCAGTTCATGAACTGATGGGTAGATAACATGTGCTAAGCGAGAAAGTTTCTTTTCATCCTTAGAACCTGTTAACACACCAACTCTATAGCCAGCTTTCCCCCTCTTTGCATACTGTAAATCCATTGTAGCATCTCCCACAACAGCAACTTCTTCTGGAAGAAGAGAAAATTCTTTACAAAAAGCAATAAAAGACTCAGGGTGAGGTTTCCTTTTAAAGTGATCATCATTTGTATAAATCATATCAATGAAAGGAAGTAGCTGAAAGTGTTCTAAACACACCATAGTGCTATCTAAGTTATCACTTGTTGCAATTCCAATGCGGTATCCTTTGTTGTGTAGTTTTTCAAAAAGGGGCACTAACACATCTTCATCAGTGTGTGCAATGAGGGAAGCTTTGATATGATCTTTTCCTTCATAGTAACTATTTTCAAAAGCCTTTACTAACTCTTTAAAGGAGAGGCGATGTTTTTTACTAAAGATGAAGATATTCAAAAGCATAAAGAACTTCCTGTGTTGAAAGATTAACCCTTCAGGATTCACCTTATCTACACCTAAGCCAAGCATATGGAGCATTTCTCTTTCAAGCTCTTCATCACCAGAACGATCAAAGCTCGCTATAATGTGTTTAATCGTCGTTTTAAAGACAGGAGACCAGATAGTGTAATAATCAAAGAGTGTTCCATCTTTATCGAAAATGATACCTTTATAACTCATATTTGTAAGAATGTATCATAGAGTGATACAATTGACTATACATAAAGATCTTTTCTTGACCCATTGCCTCTATATTATGTATGGTGGAAAGTAATGAAAGAAGAGTTAGACCACAGTATATATTCCCATGTTATCATCTTTGTAGATGCCGATTCTTGTCCAAAACCCCTACGAGCAATCATGTTAAAAGCTGTAGTAAAAAGAAAGATCCCAAGTGTTTTTGTTGCTGACAGAGAATTGCCCGATGTGTTGAAAGTAGAAAAATCTCATAAAAAAGAGCCATTTCTCCTTAAAATGGTAGTAGTAGAGAAGGGGGATGATAGTGCAGATGATGCCCTTGTTGAAATAGTGAGGCCAGGGTCCTTAGCTGTAACACGAGATGTGATTCTTGCAGATAGGTTGGCTCAAAAAGGAGTTACCGTCTTAGATGATAGGGGAGGGGTCTATACAGCTGAAAATGTAAAAGAGAGATTATCAATAAGAAACATGATGAGTGAACTTCGTGAATATAATATGTATGTAGAAAAAACAAAACCAATGGGGCCAAAAGAGGTTCAACTATTTGCGAATGCACTCGACAGAGAAATTACTAAAATTCAAAAAGCACAGAACCTATAAGAAGCAAAAAAGAGAAATAATCGGTATCTATTCATGTGAACACCTACAAAGTTAGAATATTAGGATACCAAGCACCTCAAGTAGAAACCTTTCGCTATTGGTTTTTATCTCACTTTCCCCATCAACATGATGTAAAGGTGATACACCTTACAAAAAATTCATCTCAGATAGGACATTTTCAAGGTATTACCCTTCTTATCTTGTTTCATGAAACAGATATTATTGAAGCTACTTCTTTCTATAAAGAGAGCATCGAACACCCAATAATTATCTACCATGATTCATTAAAAGATAAGCTTAATCCCTTTAAAGGGGAAAAATATCCCCTTCACGAATGTATGAAATACCTTGAAAAGAAATTTCTTAATGCTTATGAGAGAATAGAGAGCGTTTCATTCACAAAAAGAGAAAAAGAAGTACTTGAACTCTTTGCCCAAGGGATGAGTGTGAAGGAAGTTGCCTACAACTTACAGATCTCTCCATATACAGTTGCAACACACCAACGAAGCTTATACCTAAAAACAAAGAGCCACTCACTTCAACAACTCACCCTCTATGCCTCTATGGAGTACCAAAGGGGGGAGGACTAAAACTCAGCTTGATGAGCCGCACGAGGGAACGGAATAACATCACGAATGTTTTGCATCCCTGTAATATATTGAATAGCCCGTTCAAAACCAAGACCAAAACCGGCGTGTTCAACTGACCCATATTTCCTTAGCTCTAAGTACCACCAGTACTCCTGTGGATCTAACTTTAAATCAACCATCTTTTGATAGAGCACATCATGGCGACTTTCTCTCTCACTTCCACCAATAATCTCACCCAGGCGTGGAACAAGGACATCCATTGCTCGAACAGTTTTTTCATCATCATTAAGTTTCATATAGAAAGCTTTAATATCTTTAGGATAATCTTTTACAATAACTGGCCCTTTACACACAACCTCAGTTAAATACCTTTCATGCTCAGTTTGTAAATCAGTTCCCCAAGAAACAGGGTAATCAAACTTATTGTTATTTACTGTGAGCTCTTTAATTGCATCTGTGTAACTCATGTGGGTAAATGGGGTAGATATAACTTGTTCTAAGACTTTATCAACCCCTTTTTCTACAAAGCGGGAGAAGAAATCCATATCATCTTTACAATTTTTTAATATTGCAGAGAAAATGTACTTTAAGAACTCTTCAGCTATCTCCATATTTCCTTCTAAATCACAAAAGGCCATCTCTGGCTCAATCATCCAAAATTCACTCAAATGTCGTTTGGTGTTAGAGTTTTCAGCTCTGAAGGTGGGGCCAAATGTGTAGATGTTCTTTAGGGCAAGGGCATAGGCCTCTCCCTGAAGCTGGCCACTGACGGTAAGGGATGCTTTTTTTCCAAAGAAATCTCGGGAGTAATCAATCTTATTATCTTCAGTTTTAGGGGTGTTGAGTAGGTCGAGTGTCGTTACTTGAAACATTTGACCTGCCCCTTCAGCATCACTTGTACTCACTATAGGAGTGTGAACATAGTAAAACCCTTTTTGGTGGAAATAGGAGTGAACAGCAAAGCTAAGTTCACTTCTTACCCGAGCTACTGCCCCTATAGTATTTGTTCGAGCCCGTAGGTGAGCAATTTCTCGTAAATATTCGAGTGAATGCCTCTTCTTTTGTAATGGATATGAGTCAACAGGAGATTCTCCGTGAACTGTAACATGAGAGGCAAGAAGTTCAACTGATTGAGAGCCAGGGCTTGGAACTAACTGGCCCGTCACAGTGACACTAGCACCTGTAGTTACTTTGTGTAACACATCGGGTGAATTGAAGTTTGTGTTATCTATAACAACCTGTAATGACGCTAAAGAAGAGCCATCATTTACTTCAAAGAAAGTAACATTTTTACTCTCTCTCTTAGTTCGAACCCATCCCTCTACAACGATCTCCTTCTCATCTGGAACAGATGAGAGTAATTGTGCTATTCTTATTGGCATATTAAAGACTCCTATTAGAGAGTAAAACTATTTCACACAATGGTGAGGAATGTCAACTGATACTTCACAATAGGCCTATTGTAGAGCCATACAACTGGACGAGATGTGTTAATGAATAGTATAGTAAGAGAAGAATTGGGGGAATTATGTTTCAAATTATTGGAAATAAGAAATGTGTACTCACAAAAAAAGCTCTTCGCTACTGCAAAGAGAGAAATATACCTCACCAATTTGTCGACACTACCTTAAGAGAGTTATCGAGTGGAGAGTGGGAGAAAATCTTCTCATCAATCGATAGTGAAACTCTTATTGACTCATCGAGCCAATACTATAAAAAGGCGGGCTATGATTGGCTTGAATATGATGCGAAAGAAGAGCTTATGAGCCATATTGAACTCCTTAAAACACCAATCATCAAGTATAAACACAAAGCAATTCTTTTAGAAACTGAAGATGACCTAGTCAAAATGGAATCTTTTTCATGATACGTTATGCAGTATTAGGAAGTGGCTCTAACGGCAATAGTTATATCATCAACTATAAAGGGAGCTCTATATTAATTGATGCGGGCTTCTCTTTAAAGCAGCTAAAGATGCGTATAGAGAGTGCGAATATAGACTTTTCTACGATTCGCGCCCTCTTTATTACCCATCTTCATCCAGATCATGCTCGTGGTGCTGGAGTCTTTGCAAGAAAAACTTCTCTCCCTGTTTACTTTCATCACTCAATAAATGAGAATATAAAAGAATTTGCCTCCCTTGGTATTCCACAGGGGCAATCTCAATGTTTTCAAGTTGCTTCTCCCATACGTGTTGGAGATTTTACTATCACAAGTTTTTCAACCTCCCACGACAGTCCCCATTCAGTCGGATTTATGATTGAGGTTCAACAAAAACGCTTTTTACTATTAACAGACACTGGCCTTGTAGAAAAAGAGCTGCAGCATGTGGCATCCCTTTGCGATGTTCTTTTTATTGAAGCAAATTATGATGAACAGATGTTGCAACAAGGACCCTATCCATACTATCTAAAAAAGAGAATTAGTGGGCCACTTGGCCACCTCTCTAATAGAGAAGCTGTCTCTTTTTTAAATAATATTAGGCAACATAGCCAACAGAGAGTCTATTTTTGCCATTTATCAAACACAAACAATCGAGTAGATCTCCTTCAAAACTTTATTAACAGTGAGCTCACCTGGAAAGGTGAACATACAATTTGTCAAAACGGAGATACATATTCATCCCATCTTACCATACAAGAGGAAATATTATGAAACATGAATTAACAACTTTTACTATAAGACACCTACTAGAAAGATCTGCACTTCGTCACGCAAAGCGAATTGCCCTTACAGCCATTGGAGATTCAAAGAACACATACACCTATGCTAAGCTCAAAGAGAGTGTTGACTCTATTGCAACATACCTTATTAAACACAAAGTGAAGAAAGGGGATAAAATTGGACTCTTAGCTGAAAGTTCACCGAATTGGGGGGTTGCCTATCTCTCAATTATCTCATCTGGTGCTATTGCAGTACCAATTCTTCCCGACTTTTCAGCAAAAGAAGTTGATACTATTGTCAATCACAGCGAAGTGAGTGGGATGTTTGTTTCTTCTAGAAGTGTTGATAAAATTCCATCTACATATATAGATGAGAATAAACTCTTATTTCGAGTAGATGACTTGTTTCACATTCCAAAATTAGAGAGTGAAATGTTTGAAACAAAAGAGGCTTTTATTGACGCCCCTGGACGTGATATGAGTAGAACTAAGGCAGATTTAGCTCTCATGGAAAATCGTCAAATGAACGAAGATGACCTTGTGTCCATTATATACACAAGTGGCACTACAGGAAGTTCTAAAGGGGTTATGCTTACAAATAGGAATATTGCTTCAAATGCATCTTCTTCATCTCAGCAATTTGTCAAAATTAAAAGTGGAATGAGATTCTTATCAATTTTGCCAATGAGCCACTCGTATGAATTCACAATTGGCTTCATATTACCCCTCCTCGTTGGATGTGAAATACACTATCTTGGGAGGGCTCCAGCTGCTTCCATTCTCCTTCCTGCCTTAAAGAAAGTGAGACCCCATTTAATTTTATCAGTTCCCCTATTAATTGAGAAAATCTACAAAGGATCAGTTGTAACGCAAATTGAGAATAATAAAAACTTAAAAAAATGGTATAAAAACAGATTCCTACGATATGAAATAAATAGAATTATTGGAAGAAAATTAAAAATAACATTTGGTGGACGCCTCAAGTTCTTTGGTGTAGGGGGGGCAGCGCTCGATAGTGAAGTTGAAAAATTCCTAAAACAGGCAAAGTTTCCCTACGCTATTGGATATGGGTTAACAGAAACATCCCCATTACTCGCAGGTAGTGGGCCAAAGCAAACAAAACTTGGGACAGTGGGGCATCCTGTGAAAGGGATAGATCTTAGAATAGAGAACCCAGATCCAACTACACACGTTGGTGAAGTTGTCGCAAAAGGCCCTAATATTATGTTAGGTTACTACAAGGAAGAAGAACTTACTAAAAATTCCTTTACAGAAGATGGCTGGTTTAAAACAGGAGACTTAGGAATTATTGTAAGGGGAAGGCTCAGTCTTAAAGGACGAAGCAAAACTATGATACTTGGACCTGGTGGAGAAAATATCTACCCAGAGAACATTGAAACACTTCTTAATAACCGTCCATATGTACAAGAGTCACTTGTAATGCTCACAGATGGCGGCCTTGGTGCACTCATTAAATTAGACTTAGAGCTGATGGCTCAAAACTTGAAAACTTCAGTAGAAGATGCCCGAGAAGAGGCATCTGCATATGTAGCTCGCCTTAAAGAGGAAGTCAATAAAGAGTTAAGTTCTTTTAGTCGCCTACGAGAAACAAAAGTTCATAGTGAACCATTTCAAAGAACGCCAACACTCAAAATTAAACGATACCTCTACTCCCTTACTCACAGAAAAGAAGAGGAGCAAAAAGAAGAATCAAAAGATGATGGTAAAGAAGTAAAAGAAGAGAGTAAGAAAGATAGTAAGAAAGATAAAAAATAGAAGAAATATAGACTAGGAGATTATTCTAATAATATGTTTGATACCTCAATTGACTTACGGATAGAAAAAGTAGAACCCCTCATTTCTCCCACAGCTTTAAGTGAAATCTTACCCATAGATAAAGCACTCTCATCATCAATTATCGAGATGAGAGAAGATGTGAATAACATCATAAAAGGGGAAGATAAAAGACTACTTGCCATCATTGGACCTTGTTCAATTCACGATGTTGATGCTGCAATTGAATATGCTAAAAAATTAAAAGTTCTAGCCCAAGAAGTAAAAGATCAAATGGTAATCGTCATGCGCACCTATTTTGAAAAACCCCGAACAGTTGGAGGGTGGAAAGGTTTAATTATTGACCCTAAAATGGATGGCTCTTATGATATTACCGAAGGATTAAAAAGGGCAAGAAAACTACTCATTGCGATAACTTCCCTCGGCCTTCCTGTTGGGGCTGAGATGCTAGACCCTATTGTCCCTCAATATATTGATGAAACCCTCAGCTGGTGTTCAATTGGGGCAAGAACTACAGAGAGCCAAGTACACCGCACCCTAGCTAGTGGAATGAGTGTTGCCGTTGGGTTCAAAAACAGTACAAGTGGAGAAGTAAGTACTGCAATAAATGCAATAAAAAGTGCTTCTCTCGCTGCTGCCTTTATTGGAATTAATAAAATGGGCTCATCTGCAATCTATCGCACAAAAGGAAATGATGCTGGACACTTAATCTTACGAGGTGGAGACCATGGGCCTAACTATTATGATGAAGAGGTAGAAGATGCCATTGAGAGTATGAAAGAGCTGAATGTAAACCCCTCTATCATTATAGATTGCTCCCATGCTAATAGTAAAAAGCGATTTAAAAGGCAACAAAGAATTCTTACCACAGTCATCGATCAAGTGGTGAGGGGAAGAGAAGAGATTAGAGGATTCATGCTAGAGAGTAATTTATTTGAAGGGTGTCAAGATATTGTAGAAGGAAAAGAGTTACAATATGGGGTGAGTGTTACTGACCCGTGCCTAGGATGGGATGATACTGAAACATTAATTAGATCTGTTACACAGATGTTACGTGATAAAAATGAGATGGGAGGAACTACTAGATATGAGTAATAAACAAATTAGAGTACTTGTAACATTAGCTCACGGTTTTGAAGAAATTGAAGCCATCACTCCAGTTGATTTGCTTCGTCGTAGTGGAATTGATGTCGTAATTGCAGGAATTGATGATAAGGTCCTTGTTGGAGCTCATGATATTCGTGTTGAAGCTGATGTTTTAATTGATGATGTTGGTATTGATTATGACGCAATTATCTTACCTGGTGGGGGAGTGGGTGCAAAAAACTTAAGTGAATCGTGGGCTGTTCATGAAAAAATGTTAATGATTGCAAACAATGGAGGATTAGTTGCCTCAATCTGTGCCTCCCCAGCTGTTGTGTTAGGGCCAAGTGGGCTTCTTCATGGACATAAGGCTGTGTGCTACCCTGGAAGCGAAGTTAATTCACCAGAAATAGAATTTGGAACAGAGAGGGTGTGTGTTGATGGTAATATCATAACCGCTCGAGCAGCTGGGTGTGCTATAGAGTTTTCACTTGCTATCATCGAGCACCTTGTAGGAAAAGAGATGAGTGAAAAGATTGCAAAAGCAATTCTTTTTGAACAGTAGGGGAAAAAAATGGCTGTTGGTTTTGATAACGAGAAGTATTTGACTGAGCAACGGGATGCTATATTACAAAGAGTAGAACAAAGTGATGGTAAACTCTACCTAGAGTGTGGAGGAAAGCTCCTGTATGACTACCATGCTTCTCGTGTCTTACCTGGTTTTGACCCCAATGTGAAGATGAAAGTTTTTCAATCACTCAAAGATGATATCGACATTATCATCTGTATCTATGCTCAAGATATTGAACGTCGTAAAATGCGCAGTGACTTTGGCATTCCATACGACACAGATGTCTTTAAAATGATCGATGACTTTTCCTCATGGGGATTAGATGTGAATAAGGTTGTAGTTACCAGGTACAGTGGACAATCGAGAGCTGTGCAGTTTATCAACCGTCTTAAGCGTCGTGGTATTAAAGTTTACACCCATAGCGTCACTGAAGGGTACCCTTTAGATGTAGAGACAATAGTGAGTGAAGAAGGCTATGGAGCTAACTCATACATTGAAACTGAAAAACCTGTTGTCATTGTCACAGGCCCAGGTCCTGGAAGTGGAAAGCTTGGAACGTGTTTATCTCAACTATACCATGATTATAAGTTAGGGAAAAAAAGTGGCTATGCTAAATTTGAGACATTTCCAGTGTGGAATCTCTCCATAGATCATCCTGTAAATAAAGCATATCAAGCGGCAACGATAGATTTAGGAGATACTAACCAAATAGATCACTTTCACCTTACTAGCTACTCTATTCCTGCAGTAAACTATAGCCGAGATATGGAAGCATTCCCCTTACTCAAACGAATCATAGAGAAAATCACCCATGAACCCTCTTTTTATAAATCTCCCACTGATATGGGAGTTAATAGAGTAGGGTTTGGAATTATTAATGATGAAGTTGTGAGGGAAGCAAGTAACCAAGAAATTGTTAGGCGCTATTACTCAACCCTCTGTGAATATGCTCAAGGCTCTGGTTCTAGTGAAGCTGTTGCTCGAATAAAACTTCTGCTTGAAGAGATGCACCTTTCTCCTGAAATAAGGAAGGCAGTTCAAGGTTCTCACATTGAACTAAAAAGGGCTGTTGCAAAAGGGAAAGGGCACGATGGGATAGTGTGTGCTGCTGCTATGGAACTTCCTGATGGAACAATAATAGCTGGGAGTAATTCAGAGCTGATGCACGCTTCTAGCGCCCTCATTCTTAATGCTGTGAAATATTTAGCAGGTATTCCTAAAGAGATCGATCTCATTGCAAAATCTACTATTAAATCAATCAGGCATTTAAAGAAAGATGTACTTCATGGAAAAAGAACTTCATTAGATGTGGAGGAGACCCTTATTTGTTTAGCGATGAGCGCTGCTGCTAACCCAAGTGCAAAGGTTGCACTCGATAAACTCAGTCTCCTGCAAAACGCAGAAGTCCATTTAACTCACCTCCCCTCTGTTGGAGATCTAAGTGGATTAAGGAAGCTCATTCTTCATGTAACAAGTGAACCTATTTTCCCTTCAAAGAATTTACTTGATGAATAAGATGTAGATTTTGCTTTCCCAATTCCCCCCTTGTTGATACAATGGAAGCAGGATAAGGAGTAGATATGAATACCATAATTTCGATTAGTAGACAATTCGGTAGTGGAGGT
>CAYVRR010000068.1:0-10596 GCA_964453215.1 uncultured Spirochaetaceae bacterium
ACTGGAATTGATGTAATATATGAAGGATCTTCAGAGTTTGAAACCCTCATAAGTGTCCGAGTTGAAGGTGGAAATCCACCAGATATTGCTGGCCTTCCACAACCAGGTCTAATGAACAACTTTGCGTCTCAAGGAAAACTCATCCCAATGTGGCCATCTTTAGAAAAAGCGGTTGATACAAACTACGCTCCAGTATGGAAATCTCTTGGTTCGTTTGAGGGGACACCTTATGGAGTATTCCACAGAGTTAATGCAAAGAGTTTTGTGTGGTATCCAAAAAAAGCTTGGGACAAAGCTGGGTACAAAGTTCCAACTACCTGGAAAGAATTAGAAGCCCTACAAAACAAAATGGTTGCAGATGGAGTTACACCATGGGCTGTTGGTATTGAAAGTGGTGGTGCAACTGGTTGGCCAGGAACCGACTGGATTGAAGATATTATGCTTAGAACTGCAGGACCAGAAGTATATGATAAATGGGTAGCAAATGAAATTCCATTTAATGACCCTGCTGTAAAAAATGCATTTAATATCTTAGGTAAAATTTGGTTGAATCCTAAGTTAGTTTACGGTGGAACAAATACTATTTTGACAACAAGTTTTGGAGATGCACAACTACCTCTATTTTCTAACCCTCCAAAGGCAATGATGCACCGACAAGGAAACTTTATTACAGGGTTCTTCCCAGATAGTGTTCAAGCAAACTTAGAAGAAGAAGTTGGAGTATTCCCACTACCTTCTATCAATCCTGAGTTTGGTATTCCAGTACTTGGTGGAGGAGATCAGTTTGTTGCATTTAAAGATACACCAGAAGTAAGAGCCTTTATGGAATTCTTAGCTACATGGGAAAGCGGTGAATTGTGGGCTAAATCTGGTGGAGCTCTTTTCCCTTACCTCAACCAAGACTTAAATGCATATCCTAATGCAATAGAGAGATCTTTAGCTGAAGCATTAGTTAATGCGAAAGTGTTTAGATTTGACGCATCAGATTTAATGCCAGGTCAAGTTGGAGCTGGTACATTCTGGACTGGTGTTGTTGACTGGTTAACAGGAAAATCTTTGGATAGTGTATTAAACGATATTCAAAGAAGTTGGCCAAAATAATATTTTTACTATGATGTAATACAATTCTTTTGCGGTCCTTACTACAAGGGCCGCAATGTCTATATTCATCTCTCTTATAGGAGTGTATGTATGAGTGAACAAAAGAAATCTATTGATTCAGCTACACCACTAAAGGGCATACTAATTCAAATTGGAAGAATAGCTGTTTCAATTTTAATACCGCTTATAGCATTTGCAGTGTTATGGGCAGGTTTTATTTTCTTACGAGATTCTAAGGCACCACAGACTATTATAGGTCTTGTTGCAATTATTTGGGGAGTGGGGGGAGTTGCACTCCTTTTTTGGATAGCTGATTATGTTGTCAATCGAACTCCAGGACATGTTGCTAAGAAAATACAACCTTTTGTATTTGTTGGGCCAGCTTTAGCAATTCTCGCTTGGTATCTTTTTATTCCAACATTAAGATCTCTGTATTTGAGTTTCTTTGGCCCTCAATCAAATAATTTTGTAGGATTAAAAAACTATATCTACGCATTTACTGATCCTACCATGTTAACTGCATTTAGAAATAACCTTCTTTGGATTATTATTGGAACAGGTGGTGCTGTTGGTTTTGGCCTTATTATTGCCTTATTAGCAGATCGCTCTAAGTTAGAGAAGGTGTTCAAAAGCTTAATCTTTATGCCAATGGCTATCTCCTTTGTTGGAGCGGGTGTTATTTGGAGATTTGTCTATGCTTATAAACCATTAGGAGAAGAGCAAATTGGGATACTTAATGCAATTGTTACATTCTTTGGTGGTAACCCTCAAGCATGGTTTACTCTTCGACCGTGGAATAATATCTTTTTGATAATTATTCTCGTGTGGCTACAAACAGGGTACGCTATGGTAATTCTTTCTGCTGCCCTAAAAGGAGTTCCTTCCTCAATCATAGAAGCTGGAAGAATTGATGGAGCTACAGAATTACGAGTTATTAGATCAATTATTATCCCCTATATTAGTGGGACTATCCTAACTGTTTCAACTACTATAATTATTCTTTCGCTCAAGATTTTTGATATTGTCTTTACTATGACCAATGGAAATTATGGAACAGAGGTTATTGCTAGTATGCAATATAAGCAGATGTTCCGTTTCTATGATTATGGTAGGGGGTCAGCCATCGCTATTGTTCTTGTTATCGCTGTTATCCCTGTGATGTGGTACAACCTGAAACAATTTGGAAAGAGGGAGGGATTCTAACATGGTAGGAGCTAAAAAGAAACATAAAGGGGTAGTATACATGGTTAATATTATCCTATTGCTCATCGTTGTTATATGGAGTATTCCCATTTTTGGCCTGTTAGTATCATCTTTAAGACCAAAAGAAGCAGTGCAAACAAGTGGTTGGTGGAATGCTATTGAACATCAAAGCTCCTTTACACTCGATAACTATAAACAAGTATTAGGGGGGAGTAAGTATACTTTTATTGACTCATCAGGAAATGAGGTACGCGCCACAGGTGATAACCTTTCAAGCGCATTTCTCAACTCTCTGACCGTCACCATTCCATCTGTAATCATTCCAATCCTTATCGCCTCTGCTGCAGCCTTTGGGTTTGCTTGGCTAATCTTCCCTGGTAGGAAAATATTCTTCACAATTGTTGTCGCCCTCCTTGTGGTGCCGCTACAAATAGCATTAATTCCAATATTAAGAGATTACCAAAGTTTGGGACTCACTGGCTCTTACTTAGGAATATGGCTTGCCCACACAGGGTTTGGTCTTCCTTTAGGCATTTATCTACTATTTAACTATATCAGTACGATTCCACGAGATATTTTCGAATCAGCATTCTTAGATGGAGCTCGTCCTATGGTGGTATTCTCTCGTCTAGTCTTACCACTTTCGATTCCAGCTATTGCTTCTTTAGCAATATTCCAATTTCTATGGGTATGGAACGATCTCCTTGTTGCCCTTGTCTTTTTGGGAGGAACAAATGATGTAGCAGTTCTTACTCAAAAACTTGCATCTATGGTTGGTTCTCGAGGACAAGATTGGCACTTGCTTACTAGTGGAGCCTTTGTTACAATGATTATTCCATTG
Organism: uncultured Spirochaetaceae bacterium; assembly: GCA_964453215.1. Lineage (GTDB taxonomy): Bacteria > Spirochaetota > Spirochaetia > Sphaerochaetales > Sphaerochaetaceae > SABI01. Next base: position 3,146 of record CAYVRR010000068.1, read on the forward strand.
ATTGTGTTCTTCTCACTACAACGATATTTTGTACAAGGACTTATGGCAGGTTCAGTTAAAGGATAATGCATGAAACATCACTCTTATATGATAGAAGATTTTGAATTCTCTAAGCGACAAGCAGGTCGCTTAGAGAGCCTTTATTCAATTGGAAATGGGAATATTGGTTTCAGAGGATACCATATTGACCATAAAGCAGTTCATCAACCTACACTCTTTATGAATGGGTTTTATGAATTATCTCCAATTGTCTACGGTGAAGATGCTTACGGGTTTGCAAGGTGGAACCAGACAATGATTCCCCTACCTGATATAAGAGTGCTCAAAATTAAAATACAAGGACAAAGGGTCAACCTTGAAACTGATGGAGTGAGGGAGTATAGAAGGCGACTTGATTTCTTTACAGGAATAATGAGTTATTCGTACAAAATTACTTTATTAGATGACCTAGAAGTGACTATCTCTGTGCAAACTCTCACTTCTATGAAGCACAAAGAGTGTGGTGCCGCACAAATTACTATTGAAGCAAACAAACATGTAGAGATCGAAATCATTCAAACAATAGAGTACAAAGAGAAAGAAGTAGAAGAGAGTGATGATCCAAGAAAACAAACAGCTCGCATCAAAAACCTAAAGGGTTCAGACTACTCCTTTAGTAAAGATGGAATAAATGGAACATTTCGAACTCACGTAAGTGATTTATCCCTCTTTCTGATGAGCCAAAATTCTGCTTCATCTCATCCTAAACTGACAAGGCAAACATACCAAGATGATTTTCCTGCATTAGTCTATGAGTTTTATGAAGAGCAACTCACTTTTTCAACACTTTTTTATTATGGAAGCACCAAAGAAAAAGGAAAAGAAGTAGAAAAATCTCACCGTGATGAGATGAGAGAATTTCTTACTACTCATTCGTTTGCAACATTTGTTGAAGAGCAAAAATCTCATTATACCCAATTTTGGGCTACCCATGACGTTGTTGTTTCAGGAGATGATGAAATACAGCGAGCACTTCGCCTCAATATGTTCCAACTTCATCAGTCAACTGGTACTGATGGAAAAACAAGTTTATCTGCAAAAGGTCTCACTGGTAGTGGATATGAGGGGCACTATTTTTGGGATACTGAAATTTATGGAATGCCATTTTTCACTTTCTCTAGCCCACAAACAGCACGCTCTTTAATTCAATATAGAATCACTATTCTCGATAAAGCACGGATGAGAGCCCGAGAGATGAGTCAAAAAGGGGCATTGTACCCTTGGAGGACTATTAATGGGTTAGAAGCATCTGCCTACTACCCAGCAGGAACCGCCCAGTACCATATAAATGCCGATATTGCCTACTCGATATTACAATATATAGAAGTTACATCAGATTACTCCATCTTACTTGAAGGGGCAGCTGAAGTTCTTTTTGAAACAGCAAGACTTTATGCAGATTTAGGATTTTTTAAAGATGGTCAATTCCACCTCCATCAAGTAACAGGGCCAGATGAATATTCTGCCGTTGTTGATAACAACACCTATACAAATGCTATGGTGAGGCACCATTTTAGGGGTGCCCACTCAATGTATACCTATTTGAAGAAACATTATCAAAAGGAATTTACCCACATCTGTGAAGCAATCTCCCTTAAAGAAGGGGAAGTTGAGCTATGGGTACAAGCTGCCAATCATATGAGATTCCCTTTTCATAAAGAACTTGGTATTCATGCGCAAGATGAGAGGTTTTTAGAGAAAGAGAAGTGGGATATCAAAAAGAAAGGAAACATCAAGCACCCTATGCTTTTACATTACCATCCACTTGTAATATATCGTCACCAGATTATTAAACAAGCAGATACAGTACTTGCTATGTTTTTACTTTCACAAGACTTTCCCCTCTATGAAATCAAACGAAACTTTGATTATTACCGCCCCCTCACTACAGGAGACAGTTCATTAAGTGCCTGTGTAGAGGGTATCGTTGCCTTCCAGTGTGGATATGTTGAATTGGGATTGGAGTATCTAAAAACTACGATTTTAATGGATCTCTTTGATCTTCATCACAATACAAGTGAAGGGCTCCATACTGCTGCTATGGGTGGCTCATGGATGGCTATTGTTTATGGAATAGCTGGATTTCGATTTATACATGGAGAAGCCCATTTTTCACCGAAATTGCCACGTTCAATTGACAAAATCTCTTTTACTTTGAATATCTACAACAAACCACTGAAGGTGAAAATATCTAAAGAGCAAACAAGTTATCAATATGATGGCCATCTTAATGTCTATCATCACAGCACTCACCTTGAAGTTATAGATGAAATAACTGTGAAGACAGATGCACAAATTAAAAGTGTAATTTTTGATCTCGATGGGGTAATTACTAGTACAGATGAGTACCATTATAGGGCGTGGAAACGTCTTAGTGATGAGATGAATTGGGAATTTGATCGAGAGCTCAACCAACAATTAAGGGGGATATCAAGAGAAGCCTCCTTACAGGTAATTCTTGATTATAATAATACATCCCTCACTCAAGAAGAGGTAGGGCTTCTTACTGATAAAAAGAATGCTTGGTATAAAGAATCCCTCTACTCATTAAGTGAAAAAGATATACTTCCTGGTATAAAAGAATTATTAATAGATTTACAAAGACGAGGTATCACCACGGCAGTTGCTTCAGCGAGCAAGAATGCAACCTTTATTTTAGAAAGACTAGAGCTGACGACACTATTTACCCACATTGTTGATGCAAGGGATGTTATAAAAGGGAAGCCAGACCCAGAAGTCTTTATACGAGCAGCTCTTGCATTGGGGGTATTGCCTTGTGAATGTGTTGGTGTAGAGGATGCTCCATCTGGAATTGTTGCCATAAAGAGTGCTATGATGAAATCTGTTGGAGTTGGGGATGCTGTAGATGCCGCTATGTGCGATGTGCATGTGAAAGATACTTCTACCCTCACAAGGGAGGTTCTCTTGTCTCCACAATAAGAATATACTATGAGGAAATAAATCATGAATATTGTATTAATTGGTGCAGGTAGTGCACAATTTGGTCTTGGGGCACTTGGAGATATATTTCAAAGTGAAGTAATGAAGCACTCTCACATAACTCTTGTTGATATTAACCAACAAGCTTTAGATCAGGTCTATAAAAAGGGGGTAGCTTTTTTAGAAAAACACAAACTCCCTTTTACATTAGATGCAACCACAAATAGGACAGATGCTCTAAAAGGGGCAGATTTTGTAATTATTAGTATTGAGGTAGGCCCTCGATTTGAACTATGGAATAACGATTGGTCAATTCCTCAACAATATGGAATATCTCAAGTATATGGGGAGAATGGAGGAGTTGGAGGAATATTCCATGCTCTACGTATTACCCCTATCATTTTAGATATTTGTGAAGATGTAGCTCATTTATGCCCAGATGCGTGGGTATTTAACTATTCAAACCCAATGACAGCAATCACTACTGCTGTGTTACGTCGCTATCCTGAGATGAAATTTGTTGGGCTGTGTCATGAAGTTCTTTCCCTTGAAAGATATCTACCTGTCATCCTTGATACCCCTTTTGATAACCTTCTTCTTCGTAGCGCAGGATTAAACCATTTTAGTGTTCTTTTAGAAGCTCACTATAAAGATACCAACCACGATGCCTATAAGGATATCTTAGAAAAAGCTCCTGTATTCTTTGAAAAAGAGATTGGCTTTTCTGACATCTTAGATTATGTGAGGAGAACTGGAAAAGTTCCCCAAACAGAAGGATCAAGTGGTAGAGTGATTATTGATAGAGAGAGAAGTGGAAAAGATTGGGCAGACAGAACTCTCTTTAAAACAATTTTTGAAACATATAACCTCCTTCCAATCACAAGTGATTCTCACCTTGGTGAATATGTCTCTTGGGCACAGGATGTGAGTGATCACAAAGGGATAAAAGACTTTTATACATTGTATCAAATGATGTTAGCTCAAGAAAAACCAGAGATTGAATTACACAGGGATGAAAGACTTATTCTTATTATGGAGGGAATAGTTACTAACAGTGGGTATGAAGAGCCTGCTGTGAATGTGTTGAACAGTGGATTTATTCCAACTCTCCCATCAGATATTGCAGTAGAAGTTCCTGCTAAGATATATTCATCTCACCTAGAGGGGATTGCTTTTCCCCATTATCCTAGAGGATTTGCTGCTTTACTTACCAATTACTATGGAACATATGATTTGACAGTCCAAGCTATTTTAGAGAAGAAAAAGAGCTTAGTGTATCAAGCTGTTCTTGCAAATCCAATAGTACATTCAATCCATCATATTAAAGAGATGGTAGATGTTATGATTGAATATCAGATAAAACACCTCTCCTATTTAAAATAGGAAATAACGTTAACTATTGTAATCAACAAGGTATGGTGTAATTTTATGTATGATGGGGGAAAGATCTTTTCCCCCTTCCATAATAGATAGGAGTGTTTGTGAAGCAAGGATTCCAATCTCTTTTGGACCTTGGCTAATTGTAGAGAGTCCAATGTGCCTTGTTGCCCGAATCCCATCAAAACCAATAACTTTTAATGTGCTATTTCTCTCTTTTACTGCCCTTAATACTCCAACGCCTATTTCATCACAATAACAAAATACTCCATCATAAAGATTCTCATCAATAATTTTGTGACCAATACTATATCCATCTTCTTCTGATAACACTGATTCATAGATTCCAACATTCCCATAGTATCCTCTTTGCTTAAGACCATCACGAAACCCAGTTAGTCGTTCAGCATTTCCCTTAGATGGGGGAATGATAGAGATATAAGCAACTTTAGAAGAGCCTTTATCTATGAGGTAAGAGGCTGCAAGCATTGCTCCTCTATGATTGTCTGTATAAATTGTGTGTCCATTTGAAACGGGGTAATCAATATAAAGGTATTTTATGTTCCACTGACTTAATAGCCTTTTTTCTGTTTCGTTTAACCCAAATGCAAAGACAATAAGGGCTGAAACATGTGCATCAATAATTTTTTGAATAACTTTTGGATTGTGTTTTTCATAATTAAACAAAATAACATCGATGCTTTTTTCTCTAAACTGGTGGTAAATTGTCTCAAATATTTCAAAAAAGTAGTGATTTCCTAAATCTGGCAGTAATAATCCTACCGATGTTTCAACTTGATTATTTCGTGCTAATAGGCTCGCTGTAGCACTAGGGGTATATTCTCGAGCTTTAATAATATCTAATACTTTTGTACGTGTCTTTCCTGATACATTGGGGCTATTGTTTAGGACTCTCGAAACAGTTCCAATTCCAACTCCAGCCTCTCTAGCGATATCAGCTATAGTAGTTTTATTTGTGCTCATACTTATACTTTAGGTATTAATAGAGGGTCAGTCAATCTTTTTGGTACTCTACAACTATTCTAGAGTCTATCTTTTTCGCTTTCACATACGTAATATCACTCACATCTTTTAGTATTGATTGGACTCTTTCAATTGGGGTGTGTTCAATGTAGAGGGAAATTCCACAATTAGCACTAATTTCAACAGGAGTTGGAATTACAAGATAGCTTAATTTGTGTATATCTAAAGCGTGTTGAGTTTTAAAGGCATCGTGAGTTGATTTAAATGAGAGAATATACTTAATGAGCATTAGATAGAAATCACTTTAGGGGATGAAGTAATTACTGTTGTGATGTCATACATATTCCCAATTTTACCAACTTGTAACTCATCAAGTGCATTATAATAATCTAAACATGTTCCACAGACAATAATTGAAACCCCCTTTTTTTCTAATGAAATAAGAGTTTGAATTGTTTGTGGATCCTTTGTTGCAATTTGTACTCCACTGTTCATACAAATAATATTCTTTGGTAGATTATCCCCCGCATCAATTGTATAAAGAAACATCCTTAAAAGAGAAGTTCCTAAATCTCTCTTTCCCTCTCCCATGGTATCTTTTCCTATAAAGAGGGTCCATGATGTAGGTACTTGCATAGCTATTTCAGTTTCAATTTCTTGGGTATTGCTAATTTCCCCTTTTACATGTTCTGAAGTAAAGGTGATATAGAAATTATTCTCTTTCTCTTCAATTGCAACATCGTACTTAGTTGTATCTGCTAGGCGCTTTAAGTTTTCAACTGCCCCTTTATTATCTACAATGATGCTAAAGTGGGTATTTTGATCATCTATCTCTTTTTTCGCCATCATAAATGGAATTGGACATGCTTTTTCTGTTGCATCAAGTGTTATTTTCAATCTCATTCTCCTATAATAGACACCCTAGTGGCTTGATGCCCCATTTATATAATTGGAACCTCTTGCCAAAATCCATGGTAGAGTATATCTATCGTTTTATATCCTATTTGCACAAGAAGATCATCTGCTTGAGAGAAGAAGAAATCGAGATTGTCTTTTTGATGAGCATCACTATTGAGAGTTACTCTTATATCGTACTCATTACAGATCCCAAGCATGTAAGGGGAGGGGTAGACCTCTTTAGTTGCTCCACGAGCCATTCCACCTGTATTTACTTCAATTCGTGTTTGATGTTTTGCTGCGACTTTTAAAAAGTTGCGTACAGTTTTTTGATACCAAGAGCTTGTTTGATCAAAATAGATGGCATCTTTATTATGTTTTTTCATAAGATCACAGTGGCCAAGTATGTCAAATTTGTGGTGTTGAATCATCTCTTCTTGTAAGAGGTAATAGTGTTGAACAAAAGCTTGAATATCTGATTTAAAGGTATCTTTTAGGAGGGTTTCAAACTCATCAATAGGGCCATCTATAGAGAGGTATGAGTCACTTTGTTTGTGATACATAGAGTGTACTGAACCAATCGTATAATCGAGCATCTCTTTATATTCAGAGCCGATGAGTTCACCTGTTTGCTCAACATAATCACACTCAAGTCCACAATAAAGCTCTATTCGATCTTTATAGACCCCTTTGAGACGATGTATCTCCTCTACATAGTAAGGGAAATCTTCTTTTCTCATATGCCACTCATCTTCAACAATAAATGGGGTGTGGCATGAAAACCCTAATGATGAGAAGCCTTTAGAGATCGCCTTTTGAACAATTTCCTCTAGTGTTCCACTACCATCATCAAGGCCACAATGTGTGTGGTAGTTACTTAAATCACGATGTGTATCCATGAAGAACATCATATATGAAAACAATAAATTAAAAAAGGTCTCTCTTTCTTCTAACCCCGGCTGTTGTATCTAATTACTCTATAATAAATAAAGAAAACAGAAAAAAATAGATATTGGTCCTTACAGTAAAAATTGTCAATTTTAGATATGTCTAAGCAATTATATCTATTTAACTCAAGAGGAGTAAGTTTAATACTGTACATAAGATGAGTGATAAAAAGCTAAATTTTTATTCCATTGATTAGATTCATTGTAATGTAAGATAAAAGAATACATTGCATTAAATAATAGATATGATGCTGTTGCCTAAGGAGG
>CAYVRR010000069.1:0-10536 GCA_964453215.1 uncultured Spirochaetaceae bacterium
CTGTTGGGCGATACAAGATTTGAACTTGTGACTTCTACCACGTCAAGGTAGCACTCTCCCACTGAGTTAATCGCCCATAGATTGCTTTGCAACTATACTAAATAATGGGGGAGCTGTAAAGACCTTTTTCCTCTTTTGATGTATAATAGAGATATGAGTAGAGATCGAACTATTGTTGAAACTCCTTTGGGGTTAGTCAAAGGATTGTATCGTGAGTCTCTTTATTCTTATCTTGGCGTTCCTTTTGCTAAAAGCTTGGAAGGTTCCCCTTTTTCACCACCTGTAGAGATTGATTCGTATCCCACACCAATTGATGCAACCAAGTATGGACCTCTTTGTTTTCAACGAAGTATGCTTCGACGTGAATGTGGATATGATAGTTTAACTTTAAATATTTTTGCACCTGAGAGTGAAGAGAAGCTTCTTCCAGTTCTTTTTTATATTCATGGGGGTTCTTTCACCCATGGCTCTGGAAATGAATCCCTCTATAATGGTGAGAATCTTGCTAAAAAGAATAATATTATAGTTGTTACTATCAATTATAGACTCGGGTTGTTTGGATTTCTTGATTTTTCATCACTTGATCCCTCCTTTACTGGAAATAACGGGGTTCGCGATGTTATTTGTGCTTTACATTGGGTGAGTAATAATATCTCTAGTTTTAATGGAGATAGTAATAACATTACCATCATGGGTCAGTCTGCTGGTGGCACTATGGTAAGTGCTTTAGTTACCTTGCCATCTATTCGAAAAATTACTAACAGAGCTGTAATTGTGAGTGGTGGACCCACTCAAGTACAATCACTTGAGCTGTGTAAGAAAAAGAGTGAATACTTCTTAGAAATGAGTAACATTACTCAATCAAGTGAATTACTTAGCCTCGAGTGGAAAGAACTCCTAGACTTACAAAAAGAATTTATTAAGAAGATGAATTTAGGAGCTGCTACCTTTAGAATTACTGTTGATGGGGAACTATTTACCCATACCCCAATAGAAGCCGCAAAGAAAGGGGAGATAAGAGACTATCCTTTTCTTATTGGAACAACTGAATCAGAAATGGGATTTCTTGCTATAAAAACACTTGCACGGTTTATAAATGTAGAGCAGATAGTGCAAGATGGCTTACATAAAGAGAGTGAACCTTTCAAAAAAGAACTCTCATTGTTATATGAAAAACTCTATGGGAAAGAGAGAGTAGTTCCTATGCTCTACACAGACCTTGTATTTAAACTCTCTAGCATATGGTTTGCTATCGCCCTAAGCTCTTATAATAACGTGTGGATGTACCGGTTCGACTTTGAAACACTCGCCCTTAAAATGAATAATATGAGAGCCTTTCATTCAACAGATTTACCCTATATATTTGGAAACTTTACCCCAGTAGTTGTTCGCCCCCTATTTCTTCTTCAATACAATATGGATAAAGTGTATGAAGTCTCCTCTTCTGTTCAAATAGATATTAGCCACCTTATGAAAGATGGTAGATTAGATTGGCCTATGGTGAGTTCAAATTATCCCGTACTTGCTCGCTTATATAAAGAAGAGCCTATCATAGGAAAAATGATAGACTCTTCCCTCCTCACTTTATATGAAAAATCAGAGTACTATCGCCTTTCTATGAGTGGAAAGACCCCTTCATAAGGAACATCAATCTATTTAAGATAATTTTAAGCTCCATTTTGTATCAATTTCCCATAGGTTAAAAACTAATTATCGTATATACTTATTTTCATGAATTTTTCTAAAGTAAGGCTTTATATAACTTTTTTTATACTCATTACCTCTATATTTCTTACGAGCTGCCACACAGTAGGCCCCTTAGAAGAACATCAGCAACAATACACCTCAATGGAGTCTTTTTTTATAGATAAAGGATATCCCTCTTTTGATACAACAACACCCGAATTCTTCTACACCGGAAGAGATTGGAATGCAAAGAGTTTAGCCCTCATTGAAGAAGCCAAAGAGAGTATCATCCTCTCCACTTTCCTTGGAGTTACGGATATCTCTACAGTTGAAGTTTGGCAAGCTCTAGCAAACAAAGCAGCTAGTGGTGTAAAGGTCTATGTAATAATTGACTCATCATCAAACATACAAGTATTTCCACACTCCAGGGAAGTAGTTCAATCAGCTTTTATATACCTCAAAGAATTAGGGGTAAATTTTGTTGAGTATAATTCAATGAGTGTAAGTAACATCTTTTTTCTTCCTTCCCTCTTAGATCGTGATCACAGAAAGTATTGGGTAATTGATTCATCTATTGTAGCTGTTGGTGGCATCAATATAAATCACACATCATTAAATCACCCAAAGGGATTAGGGAATATCGATGTCATGGGAGTTGTAACAAGTCCCTCCTTAGCACACTACATTACATCCCTCTTTGTAGAGACCTATAATAGATATTCACCCACCCATATCTCATTACACGATTTTTCGTATCAGGATGAGTCTTTTTCTAAAGATCAACAATTACATACAGCATGGGCTTTTGACCACTATTATCAACAAAGAAGTGTAATAAAAGATATGTTTGATGCATTTGCTTTTGTTGCAGAAGAAGAAATTTGGATGGTGCAGGGATATAGCTTTTTATCTCCAGCTCTTATCAAGCGAATACAATATATGCTTGAAAGGGGAGTGAAGGTGAACTTCATCCTTTCAAAGTATGCAACTCAGGAAAAATATGAGAAAGCTTCGTTCTACAGTATTGTAGATTTATTAGAAGCTGGGGCTACTGTCTACGTATATGATTCTCCAGAAAAAGCATTCTTACACCAAAAAGTGATTGTTGCAGATAATAGATACTCATCTTTTGGTAGTGCTAACTATAACTTTAGATCACACACCATTAGTCGAGAGCTTAACCTCGTATATGATGATGAAGAAATTGCCTCTAATCTCATGACATTTATTGATTCCCTTATAGAAAATTCCACAAAAGTTGATCTAGAATATGCTAAAGAGTTTAGAACATTCTCCTATTTTCTTACAAATCTCATTATGCAGGTGTGGGGGTAGGATTGATGAAGAAGTTTGCTATTACCCTTATATTCTCTATCATCCTATCTACCTCACTTTTTAGTTCCCCTTGGAGTGGGGGATATAAAGTGAGTTTGAGTGGATACCACACTGATGCTATTACCCAAAGTGAACATGTTGACCTCCACCTTATCTATTCACCACACCTTACGAGCAATTCAGCTATTACACTCCATGGGGGCTATGCTTTTTCTTCCCTCTTTTACCCTGTAACACACTCTCTCACAGCAGGGCTCTCTTATGGTCATGTGATAGCGCAAAACCATATTCTTGAATCAATACTCATCCGAGATAGCTCCCTGTGGGCACACCTTGATATAAGTATTATGAGAGTGTTCTCATCCCCTCACTCAACATATATTAACTTCTCGCTTTCTCCTTTTAGCCTCTTTTTTGGGGATAAGTTTATTACAGTTGGATCTATTATTCTTACCTATAATATCGATATTCAAGAATTAGACTGGGGAGTCAAACTCCTTGAAGTCACAATGTATTTGTGGTGATAGAGCATATGAAAAAAACAATTCTTATCCTAATGTGTATATCTCTTTTTGTGAGTCGATTAATTGCCCTAGAAGCCGGTCTCTCTATTGGAACTTTTAGTGGTGATTCTCACTTTACAAAAGGGACTCATGCTTCATTTGGATTTGTGAGTGGAGTCACTCCTCGAATAGAATTTGAGAGCTCTTTAGTGAGTCAAATAACTCCAAAACCTTTTTCGAATCTAAAATTAAAAACTTCACTTTCTGTAGCCCTTGTTGCTCCGATGTATTACATGGGAGAAAGAGACGCGTTGTATGCTAATATATTTCTCGCACTCGGCATCATTCACTCACTCCCATTTGATGATGCTTGGGGACCTTTTATTACCATCACTCCATTAGTGACAGGTGGACCACAATTCCTTAGAAAAGAAAGAGTTGCCTCTATCTCACTTTATTATGACGTTCCTTCAAATAGTGTTAGTTTTTTCTTCCAATTATTTGTCCTTGATTTCTATTTTAAGAGATAAATTTACTCTTAATAATTTGAGCAAAAGTCAAAAAATTACCCATCAATAAAAATGGGTGTTTTTTATGTGAAAATAGTCTTATAAATCTAGCAATAGTAGAGAGTTACTCGTAACTCTATATGCAGATGGTAATTAATTTCTATAAAAGGGTTGAATTCACATATATTTCGTGTTATAATAGCCTTAAACACATACAAAGGAGTAGAAATTATGATGACGAAACAAGTATGGCGTAGTATGTCCTTAGTAGGAATTTTACTTATTGCATTATTGCCTGTTTTATTTGCAGGTGGGGAGCAAGAGAGTAGCAATACAATAAGCTTTGCAGGAAGTGGGGGATATCCTCCATTTAATTATATTACTGAAACAGGTGATGTAATTGGGTTTGATGTAGATGTTGCTACTGAAATTGCATCTCGATTAGATATGGAAATGGAATATGTAACGACAAGTTGGGATGGGATTATAGAAGGTCTTCGTGCTAAGCGTTATGACGCTATTTTAGGAAGTATGGCAATTACTGATGAGAGGGAAGAGATGGTAGATTTCTCAGTCCCCTATTATTACAGTGGTGCTCAGCTCTTTGTCTTAAAAGATAGTTCTTACCAAACAACAGATGATATAGATTCATCTATGGTAGTAGGTCTTGTAACAGGGACAACCTTTGAACAAGATGCCATAGAGCTTGGAGTCCAAGCTAAACTCTATGAAGATGATAACCAAACACTATTAGAACTTATTAATGGTAGAAATGATGGAGTTATTACCGATAGAGTCGTTGGTTTAAATGCTGTAAGTAAGATTCAAGGTGGTGATAAAGTTACCCCACTAGGAAGCGTCCTGAGAACAGAAAGAATGGGGATTGCATTCCATGAAGATGCTGATGAATTACGAGATGAGGTAAATGAAGTTCTTCTTGCTATGCACAAAGATGGCACATTAGCTAAAATTAGTGCCACATGGTTTAACGGCGAAGATATTACCAAGGAGTAGTTTTGATCCCACTTAATATTATCCCGTGGGATTTAAGTGTCATACCATCGCGGTTTTTCCTCTTTAGTGAGGCCGCGTGGTATACGCTTCAAATAACCACACTCGCAGTCCTATTTGGACTCATTGCTGGTTTAATAGTTGCACTAGGGAGACTTTCGAGTAGTAAAATACTCTCATCTCTTTCTAGGGCATATATCTTTTTAATCAGAGGAACACCTCTATTAGTGCAGTTGTTCATCGTCTACTATGGCCTTACAAGTATTGTAACTATAGACCCAATACCATCGGCTGTTATTGCTCTTGGTGTCCATAATGCTGCCTATATAGCAGAAATATTTAGGGGCTCTATTCAATCAATAGATTATGGGCAGATGGAAGCAGCTCGCTCTCTTGGTATGAGTAAGTCAAAAGCAATGAGGAGAATTATTTTACCTCAAGCTTTTAAAAGAGCTGTCCCCTCATTAGGGAATCAATTAATTATTGCCCTTAAAGATAGCTCCCTTGCGAGTACTATTGCAGTACCAGAGTTGATGCTAAGGGGAAGGCAGATGGGATCTTCAACCTTTATGTATATGGAGATGTTTATCATTGTTGGCATGTGGTACTTAATAATGACAAGTATTTTGTCGTTTAGTATGCGATCAATCGAAAAGAAGTTAGAGGTGAGCGACCGTGACAACAACTAATGAAATTACTATAAAAAATAAACCACGTAAGAAAAAGAGTGTTCTAAAAAATGCCCCATTTTTACGTATTGAAAAAATTAATAAATGGTATGGAGATCTCCATGTCCTAAAAAACATCTCCCTTGATGTGAAAAAAGGGGAAGTTGTGGTAATCATTGGAGCAAGTGGTAGTGGAAAAAGTACACTCTTAAGGTGTGTCAATTTCCTTGAATATACGAAAAATGGAAAAATCTATATTGAAGGGAAAAGAATTACTAAAAATGAGGCCCAACTTAACAAAACTCGACAAGAGCTTGGAATGGTGTTTCAACACTTTAACCTTTTTCCCCACATGAGTGTGGTGGAGAATGTGATGGAAGGGCTTGTTCATGTAAAGAAAATGAACAAAGAAAAAGCAAAAGAGAAAGCCCTTGGTTTGTTAGATCAAGTAGGACTAAGTGATAAACCTGATGTCTATCCAAGTATGATCAGTGGTGGGCAAAAGCAGCGAGTAGCGATTGCTCGCGCATTAGCGATGGATCCAAAGATTATGCTTTTTGATGAGCCAACTAGTGCCCTTGACCCTGAACTTGTTGGAGAAGTACTTACTGTAATGACCGACCTTGCAAAAAGGGGAATGACTATGCTTGTGGTAACACATGAGATGTGGTTTGCTAAAGAAGTTGCAGATAGAGTAATCTATATGGATGAAGGAATTATTGTTGAAGAGTCTTCTCCTTCACAGATGTTCACACATCCTACTAATGAAAGAACTCAAGCATTCCTAAAACAGATTCTTCCCTCGAATTAAGAAGAAAAAAAAGTCAACAACATTACCTTAATACTCTATTTCTATGATACTATGTATATGTATAAGAAAAAGATAAGGTGGTTAGTATGGTAATTACGACACTGAGTGATAATTATGCCCTAGAGGGCAGTGGATGCATGAGTGAACATGGGTTTTCAACCCTCATTGAGTATAATGGATGTAACATCCTTTTTGACACCGGACGGGGTGATACATTTATAAAGAATGCTCACACATTGAATAAAGATCTTTCTAAACTCGACTATCTTATTATCTCCCATGGCCATTATGACCATGGTGGGGGAGTGCGTCCTTTATTAGAGACCTACTCGTATCAGAACCTCACTTTGATAACAGGCAAAGGGTTTTTAGATAAAAAGTTTGTAATAGAAGATGGCAAAGAGCGTTATTTGGGGGTAGATTTTGATGGCCACTACCTTAATGAAAAAGGGATCATATGGAGATCTATCTGTACAGATACTGTGATGATATACCCTGGTGTATTTGTTATCTCCTTTTTTACCCATGTTAAACAAAAAAACTTTAATCCCCGTTTCCAAATAGAGACTGAAGATGGAATTCACACTGACTACTTTGAAGATGAAATTTCATTAGTTTTTGACACTCCAAAAGGGCTCGTTCTCATTGTTGGCTGCTCTCACCCAGGAGTCATGTCAATAATTGCGAGTGTGAAAGAGAGGTTTGCTCGCCCCATTTATGCCTTACTTGGTGGCATTCACCTTTTTGATGTAGAAGATGATTATAGGCGTAAAGTTCTCGACAATCTCATTTCTTTAAAAATTCCCTTATTAGGGGTCTCTCATTGCACAGGAGATAAAGCTGCTAAGTACCTTAAAACACATTCACCCTACTATTTTCCCAATAGTGCTGGCACAGTAACAACTATTTTGTCATAATAGCTATGCGTGTAAAGAATAGAAAATAGATAGTGTAAGGAAGGATTAATTATGTTTGCATCTCACATAGATGATATTGAAAAGAAAGAGTTACAAGGTGATGCTATTAAAGGGGTCACAAAACAAGTACTCATTGGAGAAAAAGAGGGGTGGAAAGATTATGTGATGAGACGATTTTCTCTTTCTCTTGGTGGCTATGCCCCCTACCATCAACACCCTTGGCCCCACATAACGTATGTGTTAGAAGGGGAGGGAATTCTTCATCTCGATGGAAAAGATTATCCACTCACACCTGGCTCGACTTCTTTTGTTCCATCAGATGTAATTCATCAAATTAAAGCAAATCCTGATTCTCATCTCGTCTTTCTTTGTATTGTTCCACCCGAAGGTGATGTGTAATGGATCAAGTTTTATACAATGAACTGTTAGATTTTGTGTTGCACTTAGAGCATCCTAAAGAAAACAGGGCAAGATTAGAGAGAAGTCGACCCTATTTTGACACATTACGAGCAAAAGATGTAATGGATCTTGTTAATGATGTGATGAATCGAGTTGATGATATTGAGCGAGTTAAGATTATTGTAACTCGCTTACTTCACTCTTTTAGTAAATCAATTAATAGAGTGACTCGAGATTTTGATCGAACTATTGAACCTGTTGAAGCTCTTCTTTCAATCAACGACACCCTTAACTCAATATTAGAATCTTGTTCAGCACAATTAAAAAAAGCACACCTTGATGGCATTACTGTAAAGATGAGAAAGGTCTTGCTAGAGCATATCATTGAATTAGAAGCACATATTGAGCACTATGTGACCAAAGAGTATCAATTATTCCCTCTAGTAGAAAAATATATTAAAGAACATCGCTGCGTCTCTCTCATGTGGGCAATTCATGATGATATTCGTATTACCATAAAAACCCTTAAAGAGCAATTGAAGGATGAACAGACTCCACTTCAAATATTAAACAATACATTTGGAACACTCTTTTTTGATGTAAAAAGTATGATTATGAGGGAAGAGCAAGTACTTTATCCAGTTATGATAGACCTTATTCCTCGAAATGAACTTCTTAGCATACAAGAAGAGCAGTTTGAAGATAAAAAGGTGGAATCTCATATGAGCTCACAAGAAAACACCATCGTTGACCTTATTACAGGAAAACCTAGTGTTGGACAGCTTATTAAAATATGTAATGCCCTCACCCTCGATATTACCTATATTGATAAAGATGATAAAGTTGTCTATTTCAACACCCCAGAACATCGTTTTTTCAAGCGCTCAGTGAGTGTGATAGGAAGAACAGTTCAAAACTGTCATCCCCCACAATCAGTTCATATCGTTGAAAAGATTCTTAAAGCATTTAAAGAAGGGACAAAAGATGATGCTGAGTTTG
The DNA here is from genome assembly GCA_964453215.1 of uncultured Spirochaetaceae bacterium. Classification (GTDB taxonomy): domain Bacteria; phylum Spirochaetota; class Spirochaetia; order Sphaerochaetales; family Sphaerochaetaceae; genus SABI01. The sequence goes on from CAYVRR010000069.1 coordinate 8,839, forward strand.
TGATCACTATGGGTGAAGCAAAGGTGAGAATCCTTTATAAGGCTATTCGAGGTTCAAGTGGTGAGTATGAGGGGACTCTTGAAATGAGCCAAGATATAAGTGATATCATCAATATTAAGGAAGATAAGAGACTATTAGAGTGGCAGTAGAAGATTCCTTTTCAATTAGCCTATAAAAATACTCTTGTAGGACACTCATCAATAGATGATGAGATCTGTTTTGTTGGAATCTTTATAGAGTTGCAAGTATTTTTTGAAGGCGTTCTATGTTTGTTGGGTCTACTTCACCTTTTACGCACCCTTTGATGGCACCATCTGGAGCTACAACAACCAATGTTCCATTATTATCGAGGGGGAAACCAGCTTGATCAGCAAACTTTTCTCTCTTTGATATAAATAGTACTCCTACCTTTGAAGGGTCTGTCTTGTCTGCATAATAATCATACAAGGCATTTCTAATGAGTCCTTTAGCAAAAAATGGTACTCCAGAGAGAACCGGGAAGTGATAGAGGGGAACTGAGCCTAACATATTGGGGTTTTGATTAAAATACTCTTGCCAACCTAGTACTTGTAGTTGTTGTAGTGATCCATTTTCACGATCTTTAGCCATAGTGATGGCAAAGATAGCGGGCCCTGTGCGAAGGGCATCTGCTGGGAAAACAAATTTTTCACCGTCTGATGTTTTGGTCTTTTCTTCCTCAAAATTTGCAGAAAATAGTGAGAAAGAACTGAAAGCAACCAGAAGAAATATGATTAATATTTTTTTTACCATACCCCTTTATACATCAAAGAATACAATTTGTATATGTTGTTGCTATTTATACATTTATCCTCTTTCATGCTTTTATGATGTTTTATAAAGAAAGGGATGCTTTTGTGTGTATAATTTTAGATAGTCGAGAGATAGAGGTTGGTATGAAAAGGGTGGTTTTCCCCTCTTTAAATGAAACACCTTGACTTTAGATGGAGGCTTTTCGTAAGATTGAGTATCAAACAAGAATGGAGGATATATTATGCATAAAAGACCATTTGGATTAGAGGGAAAATTAGTATCTGAAGTGGGACTTGGAACGTGGCAAATTGGAGGCGCGTGGGGTAATGTTGAAGATAAGACTGCTATCGATATCCTCCGTACAGCGACTAGAGAGGGAATAACATTTTTTGACACTGCAGATGTATATGGGGATGGAAGAAGTGAGAAGTTTATCGGGGAATTTCTAAAACAGCATCCAGAAAAAATCTTCGTAGCAACAAAACTTGGTCAAAGTGCTGCTTTCAATACACCTGAAAAATTTACACCTGAAGCAATTATTCAACACATAGATAATTCACTTACAAGATTGCAAATTCAGCAGCTTGATTTACTCCAGCTCCATTGTATCCCATTGAGCGTGTTGCAAGAGGGGGCAGTATTTGATGTTCTTAGAGATATGAAAAAGCAAGGAAAGATTGCCTCCTTTGGAGCAAGTGTTGAATCAATAGAAGAGGGGCTTGTCTGCTTAGAACAAGAGGGTGTTGCATCTCTCCAAGTTATTTTCAATATATATCGCCAAAAGTTAATTACCGATTTATTTGGTAAGGCTAAAGAGAAGGGTGTTGCTATTATAGCACGTGTTCCACTCGCAAGTGGGCTTTTATCAGGGGAGATGAAAAAGAGTACCACTTTTGAGACAACTGACCATCGCAATTTTAACCGTGA
>CAYVRR010000070.1:0-10423 GCA_964453215.1 uncultured Spirochaetaceae bacterium
AAGAGAGGGACTCATCATTAACACATTAACAAAAAGAGTAAAGTTTGGCTTTGGAATTGGGGATTTAGGTGGTAATCTGTTTTTTACAGTTATTGGATTTTATCTTCTCTATTATCTTACAGATGTTGTTGAATTATCTGCAGCCCTTGCAGGAACAGTGTTAATGATAGGAAAGATATGGGATGCTATTACAGATCCCATCACAGGATATCTATCAGATAAAACTGTTTCAAGGTGGGGTCGACGTAGACCTTATATGTTAGTTGGTTCAATTATCTCATTCTTTGCAATGGGATTAATGTTTAGTGTTCCCTCTACATCTTCCCAATTCACCCTATTTCTTTATCTTACATTTCTCTATTGTCTCTTAAATACAGCGTATACTTTGGTCAATATTCCATATGCTGCCCTCCTCCCTGAATTAACAAGTGATTACAACGAACGGACAATCCTTACTGGCTATAGGATGAGTTTTGCAGTTCTAGGAACTTTTGTTGGAGCTGGTGCAGTTCTTCCCATTATTAATATGTTTGCAAGTCAAGAAGCTGGATGGACCTTTACAGGCTACTTTATGGGGTCTGTTATGCTTGTTACTTCCCTAATCACTATTTGGGCAATAAAAGAGCCTGTAAGAGTCGAAGTAAAAGAGCAAAAGAGTTTTTTCCTTACCTATAAAGAAGCATTAGGAAATAAAGTATTTCTGTTAGCACTCATTCCATGGTCCCTCTTTATTATGGGAACAAGTATGGTACAGGGAGCCTTAGTCTATTTCTTTATAAACATCTTTGGTAATGAGGGACTATTCCAAGTCGCCCTTATCCTCTTATTAACATTCAGTCTCCTTTTTATCCCAATTTGGGTAAAGATTTCACAGAGAATTGGGAAGAAAAAGTGTTACATGATTGGAATGGGTATCATGGGCGCTGGAGTGCTCACCTTCTCACTTCTTGGAGAAGCTTTGGGGCCAATGTTTGCTGTTGCAATCATGGCTGTAAGTGGAATTGGACTTTCGACTCACTATGTGATGCCTCACGCAATATTGCCCGATGTAGTTGAGCATGATGCACACCATCACGGTGGAATTAGAAGAGAAGGGGTCTTCTCAAGTTTATGGACATTTTTAAGTAAAATTGGTCAAGCACTCGCTCTTGCCCTTAATGGATGGGTATTAGCCCTTTTTGCATATGAGCCAAACAAAGTATCAGAACTTTCAAACATAGGAATTAAATTAATTTGTGGACCAATTCCTATCATTTTCTATATTATTGGAATTATCATCTTACACTACTACCCCATCGATAAAGATTATTATAGCCAAATGATGAGTGGAGAATTAGACTAACTTTATGGGATATAAGAGTAAAAAATACCAAAAAGTAGTGAGGGCACGTAAAGGTCGGGGGGTTATTCCCCCCCGCTATTCACCTTTAGTAAAAAAAATTGTTAGCATTATAACTCCACTGTACTTAAAAATAGCAGAAGGTGTCTCCCGCGTGACAGTGATTAATCTCGACTCACTCTACAGTGCTTTTAAGGATCACTATAGCAACAAAAGAAAACTCATTATCGCTTTTCGTCACGTTGCAAAAGAAGATGCTCCAGTTCTCATGCATGTCATACACAACCACCTCAATAAAAAGATACAACCTTACAATAAAAGAGTTGATACAGATAAGAAAATTATTACTCATGCTCAGTTTCTTTATGGGGCAGATGTTTTAGAGTGGGCAAACCCACTCGCCTCTTTTATATTCCCTCGCCTTGGCGCTATTGGGGTGATCAATAGAAGTAATAATAAAAAAGGAATCTCTTTATTAAAAGAGACGATGGAACGGGGAGTTTTCCCTGTTGCCCTTGCTCCAGAGAGCCAAGTTACTTATCATGTGGGAAAAGTTGCCCAAACTTCCTCAGGAACCTCTTCTCTAGCTCTATGGGGTGAACATGTTTCTATAATCCCAATTGCAATAGGATATCATCATCACAAAGACCTACGCTCCTTTATTATAGATGTAATTAAGAAATGGGAAAAAGAGACTCACATTCCCACTCATGTAGGGAATGTAACGCTCTATGACTCTTTAATCTTTATTACTGAAGAGACGGTGAAACTTCTTGAAAAGATGTATCATATACCTGTAGATATCGAGTCTTCCTTAAAAGAGAGAATTGATAACATCACCCTTACAGCAATAACCTATGCTGAACATATTGCCAACCTCAAAGGAAGTGGTACAATTTTAGATAGACTTCTTACTGTGAGGCATGTGGGATTGAGGGCACAAAAACCAGAAGGATTTGATACCCTCCCACACTCCCCTCTCTCATCTTCCTTATTAGATAGCAACGCTCTTCAGGCGCACATCTCCCTCATGCACCATCAAATAGTAGACATCTTGCTCTATGTAGATCCATCATACATCACCCCTACGGGTTCTTTAGAAAGAATGAGTGAATATGCCCTAAACATCTTAGATGTAGTGAACAGAATGAAAGGTGGAAATATTAACACTCGCTACTCAATTAAGAAAAAACATGCCTATCTATATGTTGGAGAGCCACTAGAGATTGTAAGAGATGATAATAGATCTAAAAAAGAAGAGCGAAAGAATATTGACGAATTAGTCAAAACTGCACTCATTAAAGCAAGTGAAGAATTAGAAAAACAAATTAGTGAAATTACATAAATCGTTGTATTCATACATCCTTCCCCTTTTCAATAAAGAAATATATGGTAAACTACTAGCACTGAACAAAGAACCTCATAAGGATGTAAGAAGGAATATAAGAATGGCAAAAGAAAACATGAAGGACCTAATTCTTGAAGGAAAATCAGTATTAGGAATAGAACTTGGTTCTACAAGGATTAAAGCAGTTTTAATTAACTCATCAAATGAACCTATAGCACAAGGGGGCTCAGACTGGGAAAATGCCCTCATTGATGGATACTGGACCTACTCTCTTAGTGATGTGTGGAAAGGGATTGCTGAATGTGTAAGAACTTTAAAATTAGATGTAAAAGAGAAGTATGGAGTTGAACTCAAAAAAACCAAAGCACTAGGAATTAGTGCCATGATGCATGGCTACCTTGCATTTGATAGTAGTGATAATTTGCTTGTTCCATTTAGAACATGGAGAAACACAACAACCCATGTGGCATCAGAAGAACTCTCTGACCTATTTAATTACCCAGTACCTGAGAGATGGAGTGTTAGTCACCTCTATCAAGCAATTCTTAATAACGAAGAACATGTAAAAGATATCGCCTATGTAGGAACTCTTGCTGCCTATGTCCATTATGCTCTTACGGGTAAAAAAGTGTTAGGTATAGGGGATGTTTCTGGGATGTTCCCCATTGATATTGAAACACATGATTACAATAGAGAAATGGTCGATAAATTTGATTCATTAATTAAAGAAAAAGGGTATTCATGGAACCTACTCTCTATCTTTCCTAAAGTCTTAGTTGCAGGGGAAGATGCTGGTAGCCTTACACCACAAGGTGCGCTATTGTTAGACCCAAGTGGAGAGTTTGAATCGGGAATCCCTATGTGTCCACCAGAGGGAGATGCTGGTACTGGTATGGTTGCAACAAATAGTATTGCTAAGCGTACTGGAAATGTATCTGCAGGGACATCAGTCTTTGCAATGATTGTGTTAGAGCGAGAACTTTCAAAAAGCTACAACAAATTAATTGACCTCGTAACTACTCCAGATGGATCTCTTGTTGCAATGAGCCATGCAAATAACTGCACAGGAGAGTATGACAGTTGGCTCAAACTCTTTGCGCAAGTAATAGAAGCAACCGGTGGAAAGGTGAAGAAACATGAACTCTATGACACCCTCCTCACAAAAGCATTAGATGGAGCGAAAGACTGTGGTGGACTCCTCCCTTATAACTATATATCTGGGGAAACTATGACAGGAATATATGAAGGAAGACCTTTATTTATACGATTAAGCAAAAATGAGTTTACAATAGAGAATTTCATGAGAGCTCAACTCTTTACTGCCCTTGGAGCTTTACGAGTTGGTATGGATATCTTGTTTGAAAAAGAGAATGTTGAAGTAGATACTATTAACGGCCATGGAGGATTCTTTAAAACACCAATAGTTGGTCAAACAATGATGGCCTGTGCCATGCACACCCCTATTTCTGTATTAACAACAGCCGGAGAGGGGGGCGCGTGGGGAATAGCACTTTTAGCATCATACCTTGTTCATAACAATGGTGCCTCTCTTCAAGAGTTCTTATCGCATAAAGTATTTGCTTCAAGTGAAGCTAACACGATAGTACCAACACAAGAAGATATTGATGGGTTTAATGCATTCTTTGTTACCTATAAAAAAGGATTAGCAGTGGAAATTGCTGCGGTAGAAAACCTTCCTTAATTTTTTTAACGTAGTAACAGATACAATGAGACGAGGTTATGAGTAGCCTCGTCTTTTTGTGAGTGAGCCCTTATGAGTTAAAATGTACCAAATTACTGCAAAAATGATTAATATTCCCCTTTTTTTACAACTATATTGAAAGTTAACCTCTATTTACTTGACACACTGCTTTTCATTATGTAGTTTTCAATAATAGAATTTACATAGGAGTTTTTTTCTGAATACAACAAGTTACGCTACATTTCATAGTTCTAAAAACAATAAAGAGCTAAACAATATATTTTTAATCGGGTTTACTGCTTTTGTAATATACCTAGGACTCTACTCAATACCATCGTCAATCATCCGCTATAACTACAATTATCTTCCATTTCTTCTCTTACTATCATCTTTAATTCTATTTTTCCCAATTTTTATCTCAATCATTAAGCTTAACACTCCTTTTTGTTCAATCCTCGATCTCCCTAGGGTAAGTGAATTTCATGCCTTAACTCATGACATTCTTCACCATAGTGAATTTATGAAACTAAAAAACTACTTTCACCACACCCACCACATATATGATCATGTAGTGAGAGTCGCTTATCTTTCATACTTTTTCTCTAAACTTTTTGGACTTGATTATATTGCTTCAGCTCGTGGGGGACTGTTACACGACTTCTTTTTATACGATTGGAGAGTGAGAAAAAAAGGTGATGAGCACAACTCAATTCATGGTAAAGAACACCCCTACATTGCCCTTCATAATGCTTCACTCTATTTTCATGTGAATGAAAAAGAGGCAGACATTATCACTAAGCACATGTATCCAAAGACAAAAGAGAGACCTCTCTATTCTGAAAGTCTCATTGTATCAATTATGGATAAAGTCTCTACAATCATTGAATATGGAAAAAGAGCTGTTCATAAAAATCACACGTCTTATAAGAAAAGGGCACTATAAGGAGAGGTAATTAATTCTTTCTTAGAACCTCTTTTACAAGTATAGGGTTATCAGAGGTAATAAAATCTACTTTCATGGTAACAAACATATCTATCTTTTTCTTATCATTTACAGTCCACACATTAACTAAGATATTCTCACTATGAAGAGCGTCTACTAAACTTTTAGTCAGATATATATCCTTTATGCCAACAGATGAAACCTTTAATAGCACCATATCCTGTACTATTTCTATTGGATTAAATGAATTGCGTGCACTCATATACCCTTTTGAAATAAGGGCACTTGTTTTAATTTTACTATGTAAGCTTTGCATGGTGACAAGCGTTGGAAAGTCAAAAGATAAGATGTGAGAGTGTTCAATTAGGTTAAATGTATCTAACATACATAGGACCTTCTCTTCAATACCGGGATACCTCATCTTTGTATCATCTACTTTTATTTCAACAAAAAGAGTCACCTGGTAAGTTGCATCATGGTCTATAAGAGTCAGCACCTCCTCAAAGGTAGGAATGTGTTGATTATTTTTAATTACTAGAGATCTTATATACTCACTCGTTAGATTCTTAATTGGCACTTTTTGCCCATCCCTATCTATTACAACAGGGTCATGATGAACAATTAACACTCCATCTTTAGAGAGATGAAGATCTAATTCAATCACCTCAATTTCATGTATTAGGGATTGCTTAAATGCTTCAATAGAATTTTCTACCTGCAAAGCAGCTCCCCCTCTGTGAGCAACTATCATAGTATTATTCTCTTTTTCAACAGATGCACAACTTACCACACACATACTAATGGCCACACACGTGGCCACTAGTAGATAATTAATTATGTTATTTAAACGATTCATTATATTCCTTTAATAGATCAGCACTTGTCTCTTTCATTACTTTCCTTACATCTTGGTTCCCAATAAGTAGCTTTTCAATCATTTGCCGTATAATCTCTGTCCCCTTCGCTAAGGAAATTACAGAAGCTTGTGGTCTTGTATAATCGAGTTGCTCGATAGCAACAGCTCGTATTGGATTTTCTTTAAAATATTGTACAACCTTACTATGATTTTTAGCTGCATTGCTAACGGGCATATACCCAGTTTTTATAACGACCTCAGCATTTGCATCGGCACTTGTCATATATTTAATAAATTCCCAAGCAGCTTGCTGCCTAGCTGAATTATTACTAGTGATAGCAAGAACAGCTCCCCCTACTGGGACTAAATTTTGAATCCCTTTTGGTAAGAAAGCAGGAATTACTTCAAAATCTGCTCTACTTAAAAGATTCCCCATACTACCTGTAGAACCAAAGACCATAGCCACTTGCTTATTTAAGAAATCGTTATGACTGTTGGAAGGCATCGCTGTTTTATCTTTAAAGACCATATCCTGCCAAAGTGTAGCAAGTTTAATTGCTGGCTCTTTTTCTAAGTGTATTTGGAATTTTTCATCGCTAACAAGACCACCATAGGAGTAAACTCCCCCTTGGAAATACCAGTGTGCACTTGTTTGACCCATCGTAAAGCCAGCGCCTAATTGTATTGGCTCCCCATTTTCATTGTATTTGGAAACTTTTTTACTAAATTCCCTAAACTCATCCCAATTTTTAGGAGCTCTTCGTGGTAGTCCTGCTTGGGCGAACATATCTCCATTAACATATAATAATGGTGTGCTTCTCATAAAAGGAAGAGCATAAAGGCTACCATCATAATAGCCATCTTCTAACAATCCAGGTATGTAATCCTTAATGTCAAAAGAACTCTTATCTTTTTTCACAGTCTCATCTAAATTAAAAAGAATTCCATCTTTTGCAAAGAGTGCAACAAAAGGAGAATCCAAAAGTACCACATCTGGAACTTCTCCCGCAGCTAATCCTGCAAGTAATTTTTGAATGAGATCTGCATATGCCCCTTGGAACTGAGACTCTACTATCACTGTATCTTGAGAAGCATTAAAAGTCTTTACAAGTTCCTATTGTACATCTCCCGCAACCCCTGTCAAGCTTCTCCAGTATACAATTTTTACTGGACCTGTGGGAGTTTTTTCAGCAGCTCCTTGTGCAAACAACCCTAAAGTTGATTGAACAACCAACAGAATGATTACAAGCAAAACAATACTACCCTTTTTCATACCTTTCCCCCTTTTAGTTACCTAAGATTTAATACTAAATCTTATTCATATCTCCTTACTATCCTTTTACAGCTCCAGCTGCTATTCCTTCTATCAACTGTTTTTGAGCAATAAAATAGATAATTAAAACAGGCACCAAAACAAATAAAGAAGCTGCCATGAGGTGTTCAGGTCCTATTGAGTATTCAGCATCCCGCACCATTGCAAGTCCTACAGGAAGAGTTCTCATGTTCTGAGTATTTGTTACAATCAAAGGCCATAAATAGCTATTCCACTTTGATATAAATAAATATAGGATAAGAGTTCCAAGTACTGGTCTAGATAGTGGAAGAGCAATATAAAGAAGAGTTCTTCCATGTCCAAGTCCATCTATCTCTGCGGCATCGTAGAGGCTTTCAGGAATAGAAAGAAAATATTGTCTTAATAAAAATGCGCCAAATACACTAGAGACATGAGGAATAACGATACCTTGATACGTATTTATCCACCTCAGATGCTTTAAAATTACATAGTTAGGAATTAAGGCGACCTGACCTGGAATCATCATCGCAGCAAGCATAATCATAAAAAATAGATTTCTATGTTTAAACTTGATACGTGCAAAAGCATACCCTGATAAACTTGCAATAACAACTTCTAAAAAGACTCCTGAGGCTGATGTTATATTGAGTTAATATAAAAACGTCCAAATGGAGCTAAATTCCATGCAATGACAAAATTATCCCATTTAAATGGGTTGGGCCACCACTGTGGAGGGAATTTAGCAACTTGTGCTGGTGTTTTCAATGCAGTACTCACCATCCACAAGAAAGGAAGGCCAATCATAATTGAGGCTACAATAAGGATAAGATGCAAAAGAACTCTCTTTAGATACCATAGAGGGGATTTTGTATATATCATAGCACCCCCTAATAGTGTACCCAGCGTTTACTGAGCCTATTTTGTATCAACGTGATTACCATAATAAGGATAAATAAAATAAGAGCTAAAGCAGATGCATACCCACTTTTAAACCATCTAAAGGCATTTTGATAGAGATAAAGGACAAACACATTAGAACTATTTAAAGGCCCTCCATCTGTCATTATTGCAATGATATCGAATGCTTTAAGTGTCCCAATAAAAGAGGTGATAGTAAGAAAGAACGTTGTTGGACTAAGAAGAGGAAAAGTAATGTATATAAAATTTTGAAAGGGAGAAACTCCATCTACCAAAGCAGCATCATATATTTCAATCGGAATGTTTTTTAGCCCAGCAAGGAAAAGAACCATATCATAGCCAATACCTACCCAGATAAGAACAATCATGACAGCAGGTAGTGAATAGGTAACATCATAGAGCCAGTCAGGTGCTTTTAATCCAAAAGGGGCAATAAATAGTTTAAAAAGACCAAAGGTTGGATGAAAGATCCAACTCCACACCATTGCTACAGCAACACTGGTCGTAAAGGTAGGAGAAAAAATAATTGCACGGTATAGATTTCTTCCTTTCAAATCAGTGTTAAGTGAGAGAGAAAGAGAGAGAGAAATAGCTAATTTTACTACAACTACCACCAATGAGAGAATAAGAGTGTTCTTTGTAACCTGCCAGAAAACTGGATCATGAAACAAATTTTCATAATTGGCAAAACCAATGAAGGTTTTTTTGGGGCAATCATATTCCATTTAAAGAAACTTAAAAAAAGACTATAAAGAATTGGCCAAAAGACGAAGATGATGAGAAGAATGAAATTTGGGGTAATGAAAAGAAAAAAAGAGAAGATATCTCTTCGTGTCCTTCTTGAAAGTTTCTTCCGTGGGTTCTTAGAGAGAGCAAACGACTTCTTTTCATCATTCACCATGTATTACCTCGCTAATAATTACAATCGAAAGGTAATATATTATATGAACTTAAAAACCGATTCGTCAATGTTAATTACACCCTTTAGGTATAATAAAAGAGTTACGCTACCTCATACTAAAATCCAGAAACTTCAAATCCCCCAGTTATCCCTTTAATTGAGTGGATGATCGACCCCCTCTTATCTTGTAAAGTAATATCTATTGTTGCTGATAAACTCTCAATGATCTCTCTTTTCATAACACCCCTTACAGGAGCTTGAAGCAATCCCCCTTCAAGAGTCTTCGCTTCAACGTGGAGTGTATAGGTTTTATTAGTTATTGTTGCCACCACATGATTACTCTTAATATCTATTGAATCGACTTTAGAGTTATTATATGTAGCAAACCGGTAAAACTTCCCTTTCACATAGAGGAATATTAGAAAACCTTTAAAATGAAATAGACCAAAGGGAATAGTTGCATATGAGAGGAGAAAAGAGAAATCTTTTTCATCGCCGGTGTTGGTATGAAGCCATACCCAAGAAGAAGGAAAAGAAGTACCCCAATCCTTCTCTATATATCCAGTTCCACCATCAAAATTAATTTGATCTTTTCCATACATAATGGAACCCATAATATCATGACGAACAGAAACTACCCCATGATTACATTCCATACGGGGAATATAAGCAAAGTACCCCATAATTGATGGGCAGGTAAGTGAGGAAGGGAGATAGATGTTGTTTGAAAATGTTAGGTCTCCGGTAATAGGACCAATTTCACTTATTATATCGAGATGCATATGAGTATCTGAAAAAGTACTCTTTCCTATTTTGACAAAAAATCTATCTTTATCATAACTAAACTCATCTACTTCATAGCGAATGTAGAGAGGTTTATAGATTTTTGAATATATTACTTGAATAAAAGCGTGTGGATCTTCTTTTGTGAGAGAAATTCCTGGAATACATGAAATAACCAAATTGTTATCATGTGTTACACTTTTTATATACCACCCTTCAAAATAGTGTTTTTTTCGTAAATTACCTTGGAAAACTTCTGGATGAAACAACTTATTCACTAACTTTAGGCCTTTCGCTGTTTTGAGTGGGTAGGTGAATATATTCAATAATAAATAGTGG
>CAYVRR010000071.1:0-10411 GCA_964453215.1 uncultured Spirochaetaceae bacterium
CTAATTTAGTAACCATTGAAATATTTCTATGAAATATCACAATCAGTGTTATACTAAGCCCTATGGTGATACAAGCTTATCTTCAATATATACCATTGACCTTTACTGTCTTGTTTAGGAGACCTGTAACCTATGATACGCATCCTGTGTTCATTATCAGGAGTTTATTAGGCGCCAATTTGCACGATATATGTTGTATCGCCCGCAATGCCAGATGCCAAACTTGTGAACACAACAGTTCATGCATTTATGCAAAGGTATTTGAAACTATCCTTGACAAGGATAATCCTCAATATAATGGAAGGACCCGTGCACCCCATCCCTTTCTGATATCTACTGATGATTGGAATAACCCTTCTCCCCATAGATTACAATTCACCATCTTTCTTCTTGGTGGAGTCATTGACTATGCTCCATACATCTTTGGAGCAGTTGAGCGGGGACAGGCACGTGGCTTTGGGAAAGATAGAATACCATATACGATTGAGGCACTTCAATCACAAGGTGAACCGCTTATGGATGAGCAAGGAACCTTACAGTATAAGGGGCACATCAGTCGTTGGACAACTTCACACGAACAACCAAGTTTAGAACACGCAAACAGGGTATTGATCAGGCTTGAAAGCCCCCTTCGCTTTAAGCAACAAGGATCCTATCAGAGTTCTCTAACCGCTCAATCCCTTTTCTCCTGTTTCTACAGACGCATGGAAACACTTTGCGTGTTTTATGGGTCGTTTCAATCCGTTAGGGATGATGCTGGAAGTGTTGTTGAAGTTGTTGAACAAAATACAGAATGGAAAGATTATGCCCATTATTCAGCCCGACAACGAAGAGCCATGTATCTGGGTGGGATCATGGGAGACCTGACACTTGAAGGAGATTTCTCTCCTGCTGAGATGGACCTGCTTTCATTCAGTGAGCTGTTTCATGCTGGAAAGAGCTCCAGTTTTGGGTTTGGAAAATTTTCAACGTGGAGGAGTTTGTATACATCAGGAGGATCCAAGTGACCCATGCTACACTACAGGAAGTCGTAATCGCCGCTCTGTTGCATGATATTGGCAAATTTGCCCAACGGGCTGGAAAAACAGAATACAAAGATGCATTTTCGGAAGCAGATGTCTGCACGAAAAATGAAAAAAACGAGTACGCCCATCAGCATGCAACCTATACCCTCGGGTTTCTTGAAGCATTTCAAGATTGCTTACCCATAGAAGGCAGTAAGTCGCTTCTGAAAGCCATGGCCGCCTATCACCATAACCCAGCTGAGGTGGAGCACTATATCATCACCTATGCCAACAGACTAAGCAGAGGTATTGAGGGGCGACCTGATGATGATTTGGAAACTGAAAACATGGAAAGAATATATGGCCAGCCCCTGGTGAATATTGCCTCCACACTTCATTTTCAGGAAAGCCTTGAAAATACCCAGAACCAAGGCAAGTTCGTACCTATTATGCCGTTAGAGGGGGAGTCACTTGTAGCCAAAACTCCCTTAAAGCTTTCAAAAATGGAGTATTCCAAGCAATGGGAGCTGTTTGAGTCTGATTTCAGAAAACTCAAGGGTTTGGGTTTCAATAGATACGTACCGACTCTGCTCTCCTTGCTTGAGCGCTATACTTGGTGTATCCCCTCCTCAATAATAGAACCTGATATTTCACTTTTTCACCATGCTAAAACAACGGCTGCATTTGCTGCGTGCATCCACTCCTATGCAGAGACCCATGAGGATTGGCTGGATACCCTAGATTCAGATAATCCCTATCTCTTTGTGCAGGGAGATATGTCAGGAATCCAAAAATACATATTTGACCTCCCTACAACCAAATATAATGCGAAGTTATTGCGGGCGCGCAGTTTCCAGATTTGGGCTTTGAGCCTTTCTTTTGCGAAATTTATAACAAAGAAATTTGGTGTCCCCGATACCAATATCATTACCTTCGCAGGTGGACGGTTTCTCTTGCTGCTTCCTAAAACAGCATCCTACAAAGAGATGATTGAAACAATCCAGATAGAACTGGACATCTATATGATTAAAGAGTTCTCTGGTCGGCTCTCTTGCCATCTTTCAAGCACCAGTATCGAATCTAAAGCTGATCTGCTTACAAAACAGGGGCTGAAACTTCAGTTTATGATCCAGAGAGAGGCTCTGATAGCTAAAAACAAGAAATTGCAAAGAGGATTGCAAACGTATGGAGCAGTTCTTGAAGAAGAATATGCCGACCTGCAACAATTTGGTGAATGTCCGGTATGTGCTGTAAAATCCAGAGATGGGGCATTGGAAATGTGCAAGGGGTGTGATGATCTACTCCATATCGGAACGTCAATTGTGAAAGCTGGAATATTGTCTTTCTCCTCTGACACCCTATTGCCGTTCGGTAAAATGGTCAAGCTTTCCCGCAAAGTGGATACCCACTCATGGGGATATACAAACAGGGTATTTGAGCCTGGCTACCCCATGGTTTCGTTGCCCTATGTAGCTCCACATACAGGTGAGGATGAAAGTGATCTCCTTACCTTCGAGGAGATAGCACAAGACCCTAAGAGTGGCAAAACGAAAAAGCTTGCAATGTTCAAAGCTGATATTGACAACTTGGGTCTGCTTTTCAGTTCCACGTTAGGAACTCGGTGGTCACTGTCCAGGTATTCAGAACTCAGTAGCCAGGTACAACATTTTTTCTCAATATTCCTTACCCATTTGATTGGTTCTAAGGAAGCGTACCGAAAGGGCGTCTACGTAGTTTTCTCTGGCGGGGATGATCTCTGTGTCTTAGGTCCTTGGAATATCATCATGGAGTTTGCACTCGATTTCCGAGAGAGCTTGGATGCTTTTACCCATGCTAATGAAGCGGTAACTCTTTCAGGTGGCATCGCTTTGGCTTCCAGCAAACTTCCTGTACGAAATCTTGCCGCAATGACTGAAGAAGCTCTGGAGGCATCGAAGCATCGAAAGGAGCAGGGCTTATTGGTCAAGGATGGAATTACCGCGTTTGGGGTTACTCTTTCTTGGTCCGATTATAGGCAATGTCTGGAAGATGGGAAACGCATGTACTCCCATATGGAGAAATCAGAGATATCAAGTGGAATAGTATATGGGATTATCGATTTCTCCCATCGAGCCGAGCGTGTACGGGAAGGTGTACTTAGGGACCTCCTTTGGGCAAGCAACTATCAATATCAGATCAGTCGAAACATCGACAAAAAAAATGAAACGATCAGGCAATGGTTCTCAAATCTGGGGTCATCCCCAGAACAAATGATCAGGTCTCGTATTTCTGCAAGTTATGCACTCTATCTGATGCGGGATAGATGATTTTATAGGAGGTAGGCAATGCAACCAGAAAGATCAAGAAATCATAAATCCAATAAGGTTATGATAGGAGACTTCTACATTTCCACAAAAGAAGGGAAACAGGTCATCAGGGAGGACTTGTTTGACAAGAAAGCCTTGGAAATAGCAAACAAGTTATATACCACCAGTACCTACAACAATAGACAACACAGTTCTGGCGTAGGAGGTACTCAACTTAGGCGAATTTTTGACGAAGTGAAACGATTTGAGTATCTGCTTCAGCTCAATGAAAATGAATGGCAGAACCAATTGCCCTACATAAAAATGATCAAGTCAAAAATCAGATACACCGTGGCTCGAGCGATAAGAAACGAACGAAATAGGGATGTCATTGATTGTTATGAAGCATTGGCCTTATTTATTTCAGAGGGGATTGATAGCATCAAGGAACAACGAGACTACGAAGTGTTTCTAGCTTTGTTCGAGGCCGTGTATGGTTTTTATTATGAACATGCACCAAATAGAAGCTGATCAGGAGATATACCATGGAATATAAGCAGTTGAATCAAAAAAAGATTACGGGAAAGATTGTTGTCAAAACAGGGCTACATGTGGGAGCAGGATCTGATAGGGTTGAAATTGGAGGAATGGACAATCCAATAATCAGGAATCCTCTGAACCGTGAACCCTATATCCCTGGTTCATCAATTAAGGGCAAGATGCGCTCGCTTCTCGAGTGGAAATTGGGCAAAGTCAGTCCAGATGGCAGGGATAAAGGAAAACCTTGCTCTTGTGGCCAAGCAACCTGTCCTATTTGCCGGGTGTTTGGAAGTGCTAATAAATCCAAAGGAGAAGACGCATCAACGGCCAAAGGGCCTACTCGCCTGATAGTCCGTGACGCATCCCTTTCCAAAGAAGATCGGCTGTTGATGAAACAGGGGAAGCCAATTGTTGAAGAAAAGTCTGAAAATAGTCTGAATAGAATTACGGCTGAAGCCAATCCACGTCCCATTGAACGGGTAGTTCCCGGAGTGACTTTCGATTTTGAAATGGCCTACCGCGTGCTTGATATGGGTGATGGGGGGAAAACTGATGAACAATTCTTCACTGAGGTTGTCTTAGCAGGAATGAAGCTCCTACAAAATGATTATCTTGGGGGTGGAGGTTCTCGTGGAAATGGACAAATTGAATTTATTGATCTGAAGGATGAACTCGACAATGCAATTGTGTTGTAGCATATTTTGGGGGCCAACTCATGAAACTCTATAAAGCTCAGTTAGAACTGCACTCTCCTCTTGGCACTTCCCTCAAGGGGGACACCATCTGGGGGCATATTGTCTGGGGAATGGCTAACCATGAAGGGCAGTCCTATGTTGCTGATTTCCTCAGTGCCTGTAGAGAGGGAACCCCTTCCATGATTGTATCCAGTGCATTCCCTGTTGGCATGCTCCCTCGCCCAAAGATGGTGGACAATACTCCTTTTAAAGTATTGTCCAAACAGGAGTATGCAGAAATCAAAGAAAAGAAGAAACAAAGATATATACATTCATTTCTTGATGGGCATGAAGCTAAAACTGCAAACCAAGGACATTTCGTCAAACAAATTCAAATGCATAATACTATTGGAAGGATTGATCTGACAGTGCAGGATGATGGCTTTTTCGCTTCAGAAGCCCTTTGGGTTGATAGGGAGAAGTTTGAAGGGAAAAAGCCTTTGTTTGATCTGTATGTACTGTCTTCCTTCCAGCCGGAACACATATATACACTGTTGGAGTGGGCGTTCGAAAATGGATATGGATCAGATGCATCAACAGGAAAAGGCGTAATCCAAGTGTTTAAGAACATAGAGGAAGTTGCGATGCTACCCGTCAAAGGGCAGCGCTGTCTTGCTTTGGGCCCATTTGTCCTGGATGGTCAAGCTATACCTGGTGATTTGCTATCGGATGTGTTGATCCGTCGGGGAAAAATAGGAGGGGCTTTTGCATCATCGATGAACCCCTACAAGAAGACGGTGATCATGTTTGCTGAAGGGGCAACCTTTACCCATCAATCCGAGGAGCCCTATGTTGGTGCCGTCATCCAAAATATCCATACTGATGAACGGATATGTCATTCTGGATTCTGCCCGATACTTCCACTACCAACAGGAGATGATGATGAAAACACACTTTGATGTAACTCTCCAACCTTTGACAGGCATCCATATTGGTACGGGCAATAGCATGACACTGATGGAATACCTCATTGATGTAGTGAACGGGAGAAATCGATACATTACATATTCCAGCGAATCAATTTTGGAGAGGGTTGTCTCTGATCCTAAACTGCTCACTGAGTATGAGAAGGCCTGTAATGATAGTTCAATGGACATGCTCCATCATTTCTTTGAAAGGAACTTTTCAATAAGGAAAGACCTTGCATATATATGTGACATCACCGATAACTTTGGCCAGGAATATGGAATAAAGAGTAAGAAAAATCCGTTAGACAGTACCTGCGACGTTTTCCAGATGTACCGACCTCTGGGCAAGAAAGCTGCAGTTATCCCAGGAAGCTCTCTGAAAGGTTCCATACGGACAGCCATGCTTAATCTGGTGATGCATGAATGGGATGATTCAAGCTTCTATGATTCACTCTATGATAGGTTCACAGAAGCTAAGGAAAGCCATGATACAAGAAAAGCATCGTATGTGGAGCAAGATGTACAGAAAAAGATTATGGGAAGAGATCCAAAAAATGATTTGTTTAGGACCCTTTCCATTGGTGATGCCCAGTTTTCCCCTAGAGGAAGCCAACTCGTAGGAAAAGTAATCAACATCGCCACACAAAAATATGACCATTCTCTCCAAGCAAAAGGAATTCCTATGTATGCAGAAGTTTTGAGAGGTACCCTAATGGATTCTGAAACTACTGGAAGCAGCAGGTTTTCGATTGATGGGGACCTTCAAAAAATATTAGGGAAAAATCGGTATGGGTCGATGAAGTCCATAATCCAAGCATGCAATTATTTCTTCAAACGAGAGTTTTATAGGGAAGCTGAAAAGTTCTATGATGGTGTGGACGACCCTAGGCTTGGTCTCTATGGTAAGTTACGGTCATTCATTGAAGAAGTTCCTTCTGATTCTGAAGATACTTTTCTAGTACGAGTTGGCAGATGGAGCCAAGTTGAGTTTGTAACCTTGGAACCTATGTACCGCTTGCCAAAAGTTCCTAGGGATCAAGGGCATGGTAACACTCGTATGGTATTTGATTACGATGGGCAATTACTTCCTTTGGGTTGGTGCCTTTGTACAGTAAAGGAACTGAAGCAGTGAATTTTCTGGTGAATGAAGAGTGGGGATATATCACCAGTTTCTGGCTTATGTGAGAACAGACTTGATTTCACACGCATTTAGATTATTTTGAGCGGGGGAGATATCAATAAAGACGAGTACAGATCTCTCGTATTGAATAAGCCTTTTCGTTTTTGGAAAGAGGAATCTGAGGGATTTGTATCGATGAATCAACAGATTTCCATTGGATATTTCCTTCGAGTTTGCCTTGAAGTTGGATAAGGAGGGCCTATGCCATATACACTAATCGCCTCTATAGGTACGGGAATGTATGACAGATCAAAAAATGATGATACGGGATACCGCCAGACTACCTATCGCTTTAGCAATGGGAAGGAGATCATTTCTCGTTTGTTCGCCAGTTCAATTCTAGAATCAAACTGTTGGGATATTAATCAGGTAATTCTTATTGGAACGAGAACTTCAAGTTGGGATGCACTGCTATCCAATTATTGTGAAGCAAATGATGAGTATGGTAATTTGTGGCTTAGCCTGATTTCTGAATGTGAGAAGTCGGGATCAGGAGGAGTTTCAGACGAAAGTTTGAATGAGCTATGCACCTTGCTGCAAAATATACATGGGATACCTTTCATCATCCGAGTCCATGGCTCTGTTATTGACAAGGAGATGTTGCCAGAGATATTTCCAGTATATAAAGGACTTCCCAACTTGATGGTAGATCATAACAAGATTCTCCTAGATATTACCCATGGGTTTCGCAGTATGCCAATGTTTTTGTACCAGTCTCTTCGGTTTCTTTCAACTTCAGTTCCTGTTGAGAATGTTGAAATCATATATGGGGAGTATATTCCGGGGAAATCTGTTTCAGTGGTAAGGGACCTATCATTATTTTGGGAACTTTCAGAAGCCTCTGAGGCCTTTGAGGCTTTTAAGACTTCCTTATCAGGTGAAGCTTTGGCAGATTTAGTACAACCTTGGTGGCCTAGTGGAGCGAATTGGATGCGAGGGTTCTCATCCTTGGTGAAAACCAATTATGTCCTGCAGGTTCAAGAATCTATCCGACAATTAGGCAATGCACTACAGGCGATACAACCTGATTCTTTGGCTATGTGGAGAAATGAGGTGGTCTCTGAGTGTAGATCTATCTATGTAAAGTTCAGACATTGTACCTGCATAAGTGAAAAGATATTGGAACTTTCCAGATTGTTGGAAGAGAGGGGCTTGCTGACACAAACTGTAATTTCCTTACAGATTGCCGTTGAAATAAGAGTAATTGAAAGCAAGTTTGATAGGAATAGAATAGGTGACTATTGGTATTGGAACCAGCAGGGAGGTCCAAAAGATTTTTTGAATCAGTTCCAAAATGAAAATAACATGCATGATTTGAGAGATTTGGAGTATGAACGTAATAGAATTGCACACGGAGGAGGGAATGAAGCCTGGAAGGCTCAGCCAAATTCTGATGGTATGATTAAGAAAAAGCATCTAAAACGGTATCGCAATGCAGTCGATACATTGTTTGAGAGCTTGAAGGTGTAGTGATATATGGCAAATGTTTTGTGTCTTCTTAATCATATGCTGACAGAACAACAACTCCTTGAAATACGAGAACGTTTTTTAGCTCAGAAAATCATGTATCCCGGAAAAGAGCTGCAATCAAAATGGGCGTTCATTCCAACCGATGAAATTTTACCCATAGCGTATTTTCCACAGTACATCCATTGGATTGATGAGAATTCTCAAGAAGGTGACTACCTGATAATCCAAGGGGAGTTTGGATCGACCGTGTATCTGGTTGAGTATGCATTCAGTCATAAACTCATCCCTTTGCACTCAGTTACCCAGCGTGTCGCTGAAGAGTTCCGTAAAGATGAAGTGGTTACACGAACGTACAAATTCAAGCATATTTGTTTTAGAAAATATGTGCAGTATAGATAGTAGAGGGGGGGGGAGCATGGGAACTATATATTTGGTTTCAAGCAATGGTAAACTATCGAAACGAGGTGGTTCCTTATTGTACACAGACTATGATGGAACTCAGACAATTTTACCTCCACACAGTGTGGACCAATTGTATGTAATTGGAACAGTTTCCATAACTGGACAAGCCTTACATTTGCTTATGCATAAGATGATTGAAATTATCTTTGTTTCCAAGAATGGAAGGTATGATGGGAAATTGGTGTTTCAGGATGCAAAAAATGTTTTCCTCCGTCAAAAGCAGTATGAACGACTGAATGACCAGCTGTTTTGCGTTACGTTTGTTAAGGCTGTAGTAAGAGGAAAGCTGAAAAATCAATACTTGTTTATGCAAAGGATACTGCGAAAATTGGATGGTGATAAACAGATTCCTCAACAGGTTAAGAGTTTGGCAGATATAATGATAAAACTTGAAAAGGTTCAGACAATTGATGAAATCCGTGGGTATGAAGGATATGGTGCTACCCTCTATTTCTCTGTTTTTGCTAGGAATGTAATTCAGGACTGGGCAGTTTTCAAAGGTAGGTCAAAGAATCCTCCGAAGGATAATGTAAACGCAGTTCTTAGTTTCCTTTATACGCTGCTTGCTTATAGGATTGATTCGCTTATTGTTTCAGAAGGATTAGATAATGCTGTAGGTATTCTTCATTCCATGTCCTATGGGAGAAAATCGTTGGTGTTTGATTTGATGGAGGAGTTTAGGACTCCCCTTGTAGATACTGTTGTATGTTCTTTGTTCAATTTGGGTATTTTGAAGAAAAATGAGTTCAGGGAAGTAGTCAATGATTCAGAAGGGAAGGCTAATGCTGAATCGGAGTCAACTGAGTTGGTTGAAGATGTAATACCTGGGGAATTTACCCGGGCTGTTCTTCTCACCCAAGATGGATTGAAAAAAGTAGTAGTTCAATTTGAAAAGAAACTTCAGGAAGAACACTTCTATGAGCCTTTAGGTAAGCGACTTGATTATAAGAGGATAATGCATGAGCAGGTCAAGATGTACAAAAGATTGGTTATGGGATTGGAGGAATCATATAAACCGGTGGTCATTACATGAGGTATTTGTACTGTTATGATATTGTGAATGCAAAAAGATTGAGGAAGGTATCTCATACTTTAGAAGAGAATGGGATTAGGGTCCAAAAGTCATTTTTTATATGTGATTTTGAACAAACCGAAGCTGAGAAATTGCTGAGTGAACTAAGTGACATAATTAACGCAAGAGTAGATTCAATTTTTATGTATGGTATTTGTGAGAGATGTCAGAGTGGTGCCGTAGCTATCGGGGAAGGGGCTTATCACGTATTAGAGGAGTATCTGATCCTATGAATTGCAGTTGGTTAGTATTGTATGACATCGCTGATCCCAAACGTCTCAGGGTGGTAGCTAAGATATTGGAAACTGAAGGCGTAAGAGTACAAAAATCACTTTTTGAGTGTAATTGGAGCAATGAATATGTTAAGCTTATTGAGAAAAAATTGAGAGAAATTGTTGTATCAGGTAAAGATTATGTACTGATCTTTCCTAGATGTGAGCTTGACCTCTATAAAACTATGAAGATTGGAAAAGGTAGTAAGATTGAAAACCATAAGCTTCCTTTTATGGTCTTATGAATAAACGCGAAACTCATGATCTTGTTTTTCTTCATATTATAACGGGAGGTTCGCGAAAGGGAGTAGGGATATATGGTAAAAGAAAATGGTCTAGTTGAAACGAGATTTAAGCGTCAGGTTTGTCATGGTGGTGCCTCTTGTATGAAAGGTATGCGAAATGCTCTATACAACTTATTAACATTGAAAGAGATACTAGGGATGGAGTAAGAATTATATGACCTGTTAGAAGGGATTAAGAC
>CAYVRR010000072.1:0-10402 GCA_964453215.1 uncultured Spirochaetaceae bacterium
ATCTTCGACGGGGTTCATTATGAGAAAAAGTTTATAAAGAGCGTATTCATTTACTTGTTAAAAGAATTCTACCAAATTACCATTAATTCTTTTTTATAAGTCTCAATCCTTTAGGCACCCAATTGGTACTACAAGCACTCCATCATCCCTCTGGTAGGCAATTTCTGTTCCTGTCAGAATCATCAGGAACGAAGGTTCCTTCATCTTGTCTGTATTAATCCTTGCTTTCAACTCCAAGAGGTGCTTTGCTGCTCTTTCTATCTCTTTTGCACCAAGTTTAACCTCAATTGCAGCCCATCTTCCATCATTAAGACAAACTACTAGATCTGATTCTAGATTACTTGCATCACGGTAATGAAATACCTGTCCATCGATGGCTTCAGAGTAGACTCGAATGTCTCGAGCACATAAGGATTCAAATAGAAAACCAAAATAATTGAAATCTTCGAGTAATCGTGACGGAGTAAGCCTCATAACAGCCGTTGCAATAGATGGATCCACGAAATGGCGTTTAGGGGAAGTTCTGATTGCTGTTTTATTGCGAAGTACAGGATTCCATGCAGGCAAGTTCTCAGTGACGAAAATACGATCAAGGGCTCTTAAGTACTGGCTGATGGTTTTATCAGAAAGACTTGTATCTGCGTCTTTTAGGGCAATATCATCTCTGATTGTTTTAATTGTTGCTACTGTTGATATATTCCTAGCAAGAGATCTCATTAAAGCTCTTACACGTACAGGATTTTTCTCAACATCATCTACCTTGGATACATCTGCGTTAATGATTGCCTCAACGTAATCTATTGCAAGTTGTAGCGAAATTTTCTCACTTTTCCCAACAGAAGCTGGCCAGCCCCCTCGTGATATTGAAAGCGCAATTTGTTCAATTGATAAATCAGAGAAACAGTTGATTTTATGTTTACCGTCAAAAAGATCTTTAAGAGAAATATTTCCATTAGATTCTAGAGATTCATATAAACTCATAGGCCTCATCATCAAACGCGAGATGCGACCTGTACCGGTATGTTTTACTACATTATCTTTTGGCACTGCAGATCCTGTCAGTAAAAACTGACCTGGTAAACCTCGTTGATCAACCATGAAACGTACTGCATCCCATAAGACAGGTGCAGTTTGCCATTCATCTAGTAGGCGAGGGGTATCACCCTGCAATAACAGAGAAGGTTGTGTGTCAGCAGCTTTCAAATAGGATAAGGATTTGTCTGGATCTTCCATGTAAAGCTGACTTTTAGAAGCTTTAGTGGCACTTGCTGTTTTTCCACACCATTTAGGTCCTTCTATGAGAATTGCACCACTTGAGAGGAGTCTTTCTTCTAACAATCCATCAAGAATACGTTTAAGATATGTGCTATTCATTATACTAACTTCTCCTATCTGTAAGCTCATTGTAACTTCAACTTCCTAAGATATCAAGGTTTTACTTCCGAGATTGTGATGGTTTTACTTCCGAGATTGTGATGGTTTTACTTATATAGTTCTAGTTTGAATAGACTCAGTAAATTGTCACAATCTCTATGGCAGTAGGAGGGTGGTTTGTGTTGTATGAAACACCATTTGGACTATGAATGAGGATGACTGGAGAGGTAGCCTTGAAAATTTATAACGATGTGTAATTTTACAAAGATTTGTGACAGCTACAACATATCCACCTATATTCAGAAAATCGATAGAACGCACATGTGTTTTAAATGTATATAGTGTTAATTTCGTCCACAAAGTTTTTTGAATTCAAACCTTACATCTTCAAAAGTTTTTCCTCCAATTGCATGAATTCTTGAATAACTGTCTATCCCATTATCAGTGGCCATTGCACTCCAAAAATATTGTTCTACCTTTTCTGCTGACACTTGTCGATTCAGCCTCATTCTCGTTGTTTTAATTTTTCTGAGAATTACTGGTGTAGCCATGCTGTTATTTTCATTTGGTAGAAACACGTTTTTATCAAGAAAATCAATAAGTTGTTGTTTTGTTGCCTTCATAAGGACTCCTTGTATATAATTCATTTTAATGGATAGGCATGTAGCCTAGATTATACTTGATAATCATGCAAATCGATAACAATATTCATCTGATAGCACTATCAATCTTCCCTAATTATTCTAGAAATAATTAACCCTTTCTTTGAAAAATATGTTTTTATATGCTTCTCACATACTTCATAAGCCACTTCAATTATTTCTTCAAATTCCACTAGGCTGTAATATCAATCTTTCTGGTATTTTTGCTGTCCAGAAGATGTTTTTCCCAGTGATGACACTTGAACTGTTCCCTTATTAACTTCATTAAAAAATAGTGTTCCAAGTAGCAATCTGTTTTTAATGGGATATCTTTTCCATTCATATCCCTTAAATAGCTCCTTAACGATGAATCCTTCACCTTTTATGAGATTTGACAATTCACTTATTGCCGTTTCTAATAACTCTTCTACTGTTTTCATAGATGCTCCTTTTTATCAGCGTTGTTAACAGCGCTGTTGACAGTGAGGATAACATGGGAGTTTTGAATTGTCAAGCTCCGGAACAAAACATTTTATTACGACGGTGTTTATATGTAAAAACAATGGTTGCCCATTTGATAGTGGATAACAGTGGGGTAGTCTTCTAAACTTATAGCCACAATATGTTTCATTAATGTATAAGGTTAAAATCTAGATAGGTTACATACATAGTTATTATCAATAGAGAAGCCTTAAAAGTAGTAATATAGTGAAAATAAAAGGTTCCAATGGCATTTTTCGAAAGAGAGGGGTCAAAACATTTACGAGTCACATACTCACTCCCACTCATCAAAGACTTTAACCAGCTTTGCCTGTTGTCTTATAGATATTCTAATGGTGTTTTTATCTAGGGTGATAAGTTCTTCTTCCTTTAATTGTTTTAGGAGTCTAAAGAGAGTTCTTCTTGAAGAACCAAGAGAACTAGCTAGTTCATCTCTTTTAATGGTGATGATGATTTCTTTACAAGAATGATTTGATTTATTTTGATTAAGAAGGAAATCAATGAGCTTGTATTTAAATGAATACATAGGGTATCTAGTGGTGTTTGTGTTCGTGATATAAAATTGAGTTGCCCAAGTGGTAATTAAGTACTCTTGAAAGAGGCAAGGTTTAGATAGTAATTCTAAGCAGTGCCTCTTTTTTAGTTTATAGCCAACTACATCAGTTACCGCTTGAATTGTGGCACACTGAACACTGTGGTTTGAATAGATATCCATAAAGCTACAAAACTCTCCCTTATGATTCTTTGTCACAATATATCTTCTTCCTTGAATATCACTCTTAATCACATCAACTGTCCCACTAATAAAGATAAACCCATACAGCACCTCATCACCCTCACTAATAATAATCTCACCTGGGTAGAAATTCACAGGACGCAACTGACTTTTAATAGAAAAGGGAAAACTATTAATTACCTCTTGTATATGCATCTCTCAAAACCCTCATATTTTTCTTTTACTTAGTGCCATCTGGCACTATTGAAGATAATAACTATAGGGTATACATCAAACATACCAAAAACACAATGGAGGGAATATGAAGAAATTATTGATTGTCTTAATAGTAATGGGATTATGTTTAAGTGTAATTATTGCTAAAGGGAACAGTGAAGTAAAGAAAAGTGACGACAGGGTCAAAATTGCTATTTGTTTATCTACAGGGGGTCTTGGAGACAAGAACTTCAATGACATGGCATATGATGGACTAAAAAAGGCAGAAAAAGATTATGGCATCTCATTTGACTATTATGAGCCTCAAACTTCAAGTGACTTTGAAGGAGCATTTAGACAATTTGCCGATTCTAAAATCTATGAACTCATTATTGGAATCGGAGCAGACCAAATAGACACCCTAAAAGAAGTTGCACCTGATTACCCAAATCAGAAATTCTCCATCATTGACGCACAGCTCGACGCACCAAATGTAAAATCAATTGCAACTAAATGGGAAGAGCAAACATTCCTTTGTGGAGTCTATGCAGGACTCGGTACCCTCTCTAACATGGAATACGCTAACAGTAAAAACGTAATCGGAGTAATACTTGGAATGGACTTTCCAGCACTGCGCTCTGGCGTTGTAGGCTTTACTGCAGGAGCAAAGTACGTAAACCCCAACGTGGAAGTTATTGAAGCAGTAGTTGGAGCATTTAATGACCCAGCAAAAGGAAAAGAAATAGCAATATCTATGAATAACAGAGGAGCTGACTTCATTCAACACATCGCAGGAGCTTCAGGACTTGGCCTATTTAACGCAGCAAAAGAGAACAACTTCTACGCATTTGGAGTTGGTGGAAACCAAAACCACCTAGAGCCCTCAATTATAGCTGCAACCTCAATTAGAAACGTAAACGAAATGGTCTTCTTAGAAGTAAAAGAAATAATGGATGGAACTTGGAAAGCAGGAGTAAATGTAAACGGCCTTAAAGAAGGAGCAGTTGGTTACTCTAATGACAATTCATTAGTTGCTATCCCAACAGAAATAGCCTCAGCTATTGAAGAAGTTAGGAAAAAAATAGTAAATGGAGAGCTCAAGATAGCTTCAAAAGCAGCAGATCTTTCATCATGGGTTCAAAATAACCAATATAAATAATTTATGTATGAAGGGTGAGGATAAAAGAATATGATCCAACAGATAGAAATGATCGATATTGTCAAACAATACCCACTCGTGAGGGCAGTTAATCATGTCTCTTTTACTATTCAAGCCCGCCAAATCCATTCTCTTTTAGGAGAGAATGGAGCTGGCAAAACCTGTTTAATGAAAATCCTCTATGGAATGACCCATCCAGATCAAGGTGCAATTCTCATAAACGGCGAAAAAGTAACAATAAAAAGCCCAAAAGACTCAATCGCTCTAGGAATTGGCATGGTGCATCAACACTTTATGCTTTCCCCTGTAATGAGCGTTACTGAAAACATCATTGTTAATATGGAACCAAAAACAAAAATGGGATTCATAGATTATGAAAAAGCTAGATTTGAAGTGCAAACACTAATAGACACCTATAACTTCAACATCAATGCAGATGAATTAGTAGAGAACCTCTCAGTTGGAGAGCAACAAAGAGTAGAAATCTTAAAAGCCCTCTATAGGGGAGCACATATCCTCATACTCGATGAACCAACAGCCGTCTTAACACCACAAGAAGTGGAAGAGTTATTTATTATAATGCGCGCTCTCAAAGAAAAAGGAACAGGCATTGTTATCATCACCCACAAATTAAAAGAAACACTCGCTATAGCCGATGTAATCTCAGTGTTAAGAGACGGAGAGTGTATACGACACGCTCTGCCCCTTGGCAACGTAACAGCCGTGGAACTCGCTAACATGATGGTAGGAAGAGAGGTAGAACTACATATCACAAGTCGTGATGAAACAAGAGAAGAAGAGTATTTCTTTATTAAAAACCTTTCCTATTTTAATAAGAAAGTAGAATTACTAAAGAATATTAACATCACTATTTGTAAAGGAGAGATCCTTGGTATCGCTGGAGTTGAAGGAAACGGACAAACTGAGCTCATAGAAGTTTTAACAGGATTAACTACACCCGATTCCTTAGAACTTTATAAAGGTGAAACACCTATTACAGGAGATGCTTCTTCCTTTATTGAACATAAAATAGGACATATTCCAGAAGATAGACTCACTAGAGGCTTAATTACTGAAATGAGCATCGAAGAGAATATTATACTTGGCTACCACAACAAGGATGAGTTTACTAAAAAAGGATTTTTGAGAAAATCTTCTATTACCAACTTTGCAAACAATGCTATTAAAAACTACGCCATTAAAACACCCTCTTCCAAAGAGAAAGCTTCAAGCTTAAGTGGTGGAAACCAACAGAAAATCATAGTAGCTCGAGTAATAGAACAAAATCCCGACGTACTCATCGTAGCTCAGCCAACTCGTGGAGTAGATGTTGGTGCAATGGAATACATCCACCATCAACTTCTAAAACTAAAAAGAGAGAGGAAGGCAATCTTGCTTATCAGCGCCGACTTGGATGAAGTCTATAATTTATCAGATAGGATAGCCGTTATGTATAATGGAGAGATCGTTAAGGTGTTACATAAACATGAAACCAATCAAAAAGAGTTAGGCCTCTTGATGGCAGGAGGCAAATGAGATGAATAAAAGAACCTTTTCATCAATTATTATGCCCATCACCTCCTTTGCATTAGCAGTCTTTCTTAGTGGGGTAGTGATGCTCCTAAGTGGATATAACCCAATCACAGCTTTTGGTGTTATTTTTAAAGGAGCATTTGGCTCAGTAAATGCAATAAGTAATACCCTCATTCAATCAACTCCCCTTATATTCACAGGTCTAGCTTTTATGATAGCAAAAAAAGCAACAATGATAAATTTAGGAGTTGAAGGACAACTCTATATTGGAGCCCTTTGTGGGGCTTTAGTTGGGACACTCGATATAGGCATCCCTCCCACTCTTCATCTACTCATCGTAATGGTAGCAGGAGTCCTTAGTGGAGGCCTAGCGGGACTCTTTATAGGGTTTTTAAAGGTGAAGTTTGGTTCGAACGAAGTAATTACTACAATGATGACAAACTTTATCTTTATAAACTTCACAAGTTACCTTGTTACCTATCCCCTAAAAGCTGAAGGGGCAACTGCCCAAAGTGAAAGAATGCTAGATAGTGCACTCCTACCTAAAATCTTTTCTTCCTACCAAATAACCTACGCAATTATCATAGCCATAATAAGTGCAATACTCATTAAGGTCTATATGGATAGTACAAAGGTGGGAATGGAGATAAAAGCCGTAGGACTTAACCTAAAAGCATCAAGTACAGCAGGGATAAGAGTGGGAAGAATCATGCTCTTGGCAATGTTTGTTAGTGGGGCAGTTGCGGGCTTAGCTGGCAGCGTTCAGGTGATGAGCGTGAACAGAAGATTTGTTGCTGGGTTTTCGAGCGGATATGGTTTTAGTGGAATCGCAGTTACAGCCCTTGCTAATGACTCAGCTATTGGGATAATCCTCTCAGGAATTATCTTTGGGGCACTTAAAAATGGGGCGAATTATTTAAATATGACAAGTCGAACTCCAACTGAGTTTGTGATGGTGATACAAGCCCTCGTTGTTATCTTTGTTTCTGCTCCCCTGATGATACAAGGACTCATGTCGCTCTTCAAAAGAAAAGAGGTACTTGTATGATCTATGGAATAATAAGTTCAACCTTATCATTATCAATACCACTCATTTTAGCAGCCCTTGGAGGCGTGTTTTCAGTAAGAGCTGGTATTATGGCACTAGGGCTTGAAAGCATGATGCTCTTTGGAGCATTCTCTGCGGTTCTTGGTTCGTTTTACTCCCAAAATGCCTATATTGGATTACTATGTGGCATAGGAGGGGGAATGATTCTAGGACTCCTACATGGACTATTCTGTGTTCGATATAAAATGAATCAAGTTATTAGTGGTATTGGATTAAACCTCCTCGCTTCTGCTACCACCACTCTTTTAATGCAAGTAATATGGAATAATAAAGGAAGTAGTGACTCAGTTCAAAGTGTCTCCTTAAGATTACGCTTTTTAAATCCTGTTCCTTTCTTTGGACCAATCTTCTCAAAACAATCATTTCTTTTAATTATCACACTTATTGTTGCAGTAGTTGGGTGGGTTGTCTTATTTAAAACACCTTTTGGATTGAGAATGAGGATGGTAGGAGAGAACCCCAAGGCAGCTAGTAGTGTAGGAATTAGAGTTCATGCTTTTAAGTACGTTGGAGTTCTTATTTGTGGAGCTTTAGCAGGCCTTGGTGGCGCGTACCTCTCTATTGATAGCTTGAATATGTTTGTTCGGGAAATGTCTGCAGGAAGGGGGTATATTGCAGTTGCAATAGCAATCCTTTCGAGATACAACCCACTGAGTGCAGTTCTTGCTGGACTCTTATTTGGGTTTTGTGAAGCGATGCAAATTTATTTACAAGGTTTTGGGGTCCCATCTCAACTTATCCAGATGATTCCCTATCTAGTAACTCTCTTTGTATTAGTCTTTGGAGTGAAAAATATAACTCCGCCAAGAGGGGTTGGCCAGCATGAGAGTGATTAATAAAGAAGAATATAGAAATAATAATGAGGAGAAATTTAAGATAATGAATTCATATATAGATAGATCAATAGAGCTAAACTCAATATGGGAAACTAATGGACAGTATCCTGATGTGAGTGTCGACAATCAAGGAAATTCCTTTGTAGTGTATCAAGAGTCTATAGGAGATAAAGACTCTATAGTGTATCACTCAATACGTGATGGAGTCCTTTCAACAAAGAAGACTCTCTCTGTTGATGCCCTATGCTTGAGGCCTTCAGTTCATTCCTTTGGTGGAGAGACTCTTATTTCGTGGTCTGAATATAAGGAAAATACATGGCATCTTGTATACACAAAGGGAAAAGATAATACATTCACTAATCCCATCACTGTGTGTAGCGGGGATGCTCTTTTTTACCCCTTTGTAGGGGACAATGGAAAAGAGTTCTATATTCTTTTTAATAAAATGGGGCCATCAAGTAGCGATGTATACCTATATAAGATAAACTCATCTTCTCCTGTTAAAATTAATGACTCTAGTAAGTGTTATAGACCAACTGGGGTTGCAACTCTTAATGGAAACCTTTTTGTCTCCTATGATGTGTTTAACGGCTCATCCTATGACATTATGATGAAGGCATGTATAGATGGTGTGTGGACGGGGGAGGTAAAGATAAATACTTCTGGAAACAGATGCGCTCAACCAGTTCTTGCCATCAGTGGCGATACTGTTGTTGTTGGTTGGTATGAAAATGGAATGTACTCCTACTTCTCATACCAAGTAGCAGATATTGAGTTGGTTGATGGGAATATTACAATATCAAATTACCAGGTGTTGGTGCAAAATAGGAATTGGTATAACAACGTTGCTATCACTCATAATGCTCAAGGCTATGTAGTTTTTTCCTACACGATTGGAAAATACAATGTACTCACTCGGGTAAGAAACCTAAACGGAGTGTGGTCAAATGCAGCACTCTTAAGTTACAATGATGGGCAGTGTGGAGTGAGACCTAAAGTGAGTTTAGATAATACCAACACCCTCCATTATGTGTGGCAATTTGCAAAGAAGAATGGACACCAAATGCGTAACGCTGTGATTGTCTATAATAGTGTGCACCTTGATGAGTTAGCCAAGAAGGATGATAACATCATTGAAACAAAGATTGACAGCTTTGTTCAGCCAATTGATGTAGTAAAGATGAGCCTAGAATTAGATGAGAAGGTAAAAAATGAGTGGCTTAAGAAGAATAACTTAGATGATAATCTTCTTCTCTTTGGTGATATCCACGGTCAAAGTAATATGAGTGATGGGATGGGGGAAATTGATCAGTATTACCATGCTGCAAAGTATGAAGTGAAGATGGATTTTTGTGCCCTAACAGATCATGATTGCTATCCAGATGAAGCGACAAAGAGTGAATGGGAATTTAATAGAACTCATAGGAATCTTTTTAATGAAGAGCCAGACTTTGCAGCTATCTTAGCCTTTGAGTGGACTAGTAATGAATACAAACATGATTTTGGTCATAAAAATGTCTATTATCCCTCTCACACAGGATCTCTGTTTACAAGTATAGAAGAGAAGGGGATGAACCCTGATAGGTTGTATGCAAGTATAAAAGAAGAGGGTGGGTTGTGTATTAGTCATCACCCTGCTGCGAACTGGTCTATAGTGAGCGCTGCAACTGACTGGGATTACCATGATGAAGAGGTTGAAAGGCTTGTAGAAATGTTCTCTCGTCATGCAAATTATGAAAAAACTTCTGCCGTTTCTAAGTATACTAAAAATATTGCAAAATTTGATCGCCATTGTGCCCAAGATGCACTCGATAGGGGATATCATCTAGGGTTTACTGCAGGGAGTGACTCTCACCAGATGGAGCATGGAGTGGAAGGAGGCATAGTTGCTGTGTATGCAAAGGAGCACACGAGTGAAGATGTGTGGTCCGCCTTATATAACAGAGCAACATATGCAACAACAGGAACAAGGATGCTTCTTCACTTTGCAATAGATAATCATCCTATGGGCTCTATTATTGAAGGAAAAGATGAAATAGTTCTCACCATAAGTGTGCTATCTCCATCAGAATTAAAGAAAGCTGAAATTATTAAAAATGGGGAAGTTATAATGAGTTACCCATTAGAGGGAAAAGAACTTGATACCACACTCACTCTTCGTAATGAAGGAAATGAAGACTACTACTACCTACGAGTGGAACAAGAAGATGAGCAGTGTGCGTGGTCTTCTCCTATATGGGTGAAATAAATAATATCATGATATCAAGAGAGCGCCCAAAAGGCGCTTTCTCAATTGTAAGTGAGTATCCACATCTTATC